>CAYOVS010000187.1:2936-3946 GCA_964407445.1 uncultured Peptococcaceae bacterium | reverse complement strand
CCATTCCGGCAATTTTTACGCATTTTATGAATTTTGCCTTTCACGGCAATCGCTTGTTGGCAGTGCCTAATATCAAGGACGCCAAAAAAGCCAGCTTCTTTTATGCAGTGGCGACGCTGCTCTTTGGTTTGCTGGTCTTTGCTACCGGCTTGATGCTGGCCAAGGCGGCACCGGGATTGGAGGATGTGGAGGGCGGCTATATCAATTTCCTCAACCAGATTTTGCCCACCGGGATGCTGGGGTTGTTTGCGGTTGCGGCACTGGCGGCTACGCTTTCTACCATTGATAGTCAGGCGCATAATATCACCGGTTGGCTGGTGACGGATATCTACATGGCGAAAAAGCAGCATGAAGGAAAGCCGTTAAATGACGGGCTGATCGTACGGATATCCCGCAGCGTCATTGCTTTGGTCATTTGCAGCTTTTTGGCTACCTCGTCTTTGGCCGGATTGATCGGTATTTTCAACATCGTGGTGGCCTGGCTGATGCCTTTGGTTTCTCCCATGTCGGTAATTTTGGCGGCAGGCCTGCTTTGGAAACGGTTCTCGGTAAAGGTAGCCTGGATCACCCTGATCGGCTCCTATCTGGTCTTTCTTGTTTGGAAGCTGGCCGCGCTGCCCTACTCGGGAATTGTCATTCCCTTCTTTGCTTTGTTTGTGGTGCTGGTGGGCTCTTTTGTCCTCAAGCCGGATCAAGCAGAGCAAAAAAGAATTCAGGGGTTTTTTGATTATATTGAAGCAAATATTAAAACCCAAGGATAAGGGGCAGAATAAACCCATAGGCATTTTAGCACGGCAGTAACGCTGATAGGATATGGAGATAAGGCGCACCGGTGTTTTGCGCATGATGCCGGTGTGCCTTTCTTTTGTTTTTGGCGTTAACTGCGGTTGTTTGAAAGAAATTATCATCAAAAAATAAATTTTCTTGACATGGAAAAATATTGATGATAAAATAGTTAAGCTTGCTCATTAGTGAAGAAAGGAGGAGGAGAAGTTGTCAACTATCAACCA
>CAYOVS010000187.1:0-2926 GCA_964407445.1 uncultured Peptococcaceae bacterium | reverse complement strand
AGTTGGTGAGAAACCAAAGAGAAGTCATCACCAAGAAATCCAACGCTCCGGCACTCAAGGAATGTCCGCAGAAAAGAGGCGTCTGCACCAGAGTTTACACCACGACTCCCAAAAAGCCCAATTCCGCTCTGCGTAAGGTGGCTCGTGTGCGTCTTACTCACGGTATGGAAGTTACCGCGTACATTCCCGGCGTGGGCCATAATCTTCAGGAGCACTCGGTTACCTTGGTTCGCGGCGGTCGTGTAAAAGACCTGCCCGGCGTTCGTTACCATATCATCAGGGGCGCTTTAGATACAGCCGGCGTTGTCAATCGCAATCAGGCCAGAAGCAAATACGGCGCTAAAAAGCCCAAGACTAAAGCTAAGAAGTAAAAGGAGGCAGAGTTCATGCCCAGGAGAGGCAATGTTGCTAAAATCGAAGTCCTGCCGGATCCTGTTTACAAGAGCACAGTTCTGACCAAGTTTATCAATCAGATCATGCTTGACGGGAAAAAGGGCACTGCCGAGGGTATCGTTTACGGTGCTTTCGATGTTATTAAAGAGAAAACCGGCAATGACCCCATGGAGGTTTTCAATGCCGCAATGAAAAATGTCATGCCGGTATTGGAAGTAAAAGCTCGCCGGGTGGGTGGCGCTAACTATCAGGTGCCCATCGAGGTAAGAGCAGATCGTCGCCAAGCTTTGGCAATCCGTTGGCTGGTTGGCTATGCCCGGAAACGGGGCGGCCACAGCATGGAAGAAAAGCTGGCTGGCGAATTGATGGACGCTGCCAATAATGCTGGCGCTGCTGTCAAAAAACGCGAAGATACTCATAAAATGGCGGAAGCTAATCGGGCGTTCGCACATTATCGTTGGTAAGTTTTGCTGGAGGTTTATTAATGGCCAGGGAATTTCCGCTGGAAAAAATCAGAAATATAGGTATCATGGCGCATATTGACGCCGGTAAGACCACAACTACCGAGCGCATTTTGTTCTACACGGGCAAGGTGCATCGGGTGGGCGAGGTGCATGACGGCAATGCGACCATGGATTTTATGGTGCAGGAGCAGGAGCGGGGGATCACAATCACTTCCGCCGCTACCACTTGTTTTTGGCGTAACCATAAGATTAACATTATTGACACACCCGGCCACGTTGATTTTACGGTGGAGGTAGAGCGCTCCCTAAGAGTTTTGGATGGCGCGGTCGCGGTATTCTGCTCTGTGGGCGGTGTTGAGCCGCAAAGTGAAACCGTATGGCGGCAGGCGGATCATTACGGTGTGCCTCGCATCGCCTATATCAACAAGATGGACAGAATGGGCGCTGATTTCTTCCGGGGCCTATGCATGATCAAGGACCGCCTGGGCGCAAATCCGGTGGCCTTGCAGCTGCCAATCGGCGCTGAGGAAAACTTTTCCGGTATCATCGATCTGCTGCATATGCGGGCCAATGTCTATCATGACGCCGAAGGGCGCGAGATTGAGGTTTGCGATATACCGGAAGAACTGAAAGGGCAAGCCGAAGAATACCGGCAAAAGCTGATCGACAGCGTTGTGGAATACAACGACGATATGGCAGAGAAGTATATGGAGGACGGCGTTTTTACCGTAGAAGAGCTGATGCAGGGGATTCGTAAGGCCACGCTGGCCTGCAAGATCAATCCTGTGCTGTGCGGTTCCTCCTTCAAAAACAAAGGCGTACAGCAGCTTTTAGACGCCGTTGTGGATTATCTGCCCTCTCCTCTGGACGTGCCCCCGATTACCGGGGTGAACGAGGATGGAGAGGAAATCGTTCGTCATTCCAGCGACGATGAACCTTTTGCTGCTTTGGCCTTTAAGATCATGACCGATCCTTATGTGGGTAAGCTAACCTTTTTCCGTGTATATTCCGGCTGCTTGAACAGCGGCTCCTATATATACAACAGCTCCAAGGACAAAAGGGAGCGGGTGGGGCGGATGCTGCAAATGCATGCAAACCATCGGGAGGAGGTTACCGAAGCCCGGGCAGGGGATATTTTGGCGGCGGTGGGCTTTCGCAACACCGTAACCGGCGATACCCTTTGCGTCGAAGAGGATGCGGTAATACTGGAATCCATGGAATTCCCGGAGCCGGTTATCGATGTGGCTATCGAGCCGAAAACCGTGGCCGATCAGGAAAAGATGGTCGTTGCCTTGTCAAAGTTGGCCGAGGAGGATCCTACCTTCCGGGTTCGCACCAATACGGAGACGGGACAAATGCTTATCGCCGGTATGGGCGAGCTGCATTTGGAGATCATCGTGGATCGCTTGCTCAGAGAGTTTCGGGTGGATGCCAATGTGGGTAAGCCGCAGGTAGCCTACAAAGAAACCATCCGCAAGAAAGTCAAGTCCGTTGGCAAGTTCGTACGTCAGAGCGGCGGTCATGGCCAGTATGGTCACTGCGTGGTGGAATTTGAGCCGATGCCTTCCGGTGAAGGCTTCCTCTTTGAGGATAAAACCGTTGGCGGTGTGGTGCCTAAGGAATTTGTGCAGCCCATTGCCGCCGGCATCAAAGAAGCGATGGAAAACGGCGTGATTGCCGGTTTCCCCTGTGTGGATATTAAAGCGACTTTGGTGGACGGTTCCTATCACGAGGTGGACAGTTCGGAGATGGCATTCAAAATTGCCGGTTCGTTGGCCTTCCGCGAAGGCTGTTCCAAGGCCGATCCGGTTGTTCTGGAGCCGGTGTTTAAGCTGGAGGTGCTGACCCCTGACGAATATATGGGGGATGTTATCGGCGATCTCAATTCCCGCCGGGGGCGGCTGGAGGGAGTGGAAATGCGGGGCAATGTCCAGGTGATCCGGGGCTATGTGCCGCTGAAGCAGATGTTCGGTTATGCGACCGACCTGCGCTCCAAAACGCAAGGCCGCGGCATATATACCATGCAGTTTGATCACTATGAGGAAGTGCCTGAAAACATCATGCGCGAG
>CAYOVS010000186.1:0-3965 GCA_964407445.1 uncultured Peptococcaceae bacterium | reverse complement strand
ACCTCGTTTAGCGTTCCCTCGTTGATTAGCACCGTTTGAATCAAGCGGCTTTGGCTATCCAGGCACAGCATATAAAATTTTTCATAAGTACAGCCAATAAACAAATTTACGCAATATTCTCCCAGCGTATAGCTGCAATCAATATGCAGTCGATCTCCCCACTTGTCCAACTGATAGCAGCGGCACAAATCAGGGATCATCGTCAGCAGCGCCGCCGTATTGGGGCCAACTCCCTTTACCTCCAGCAGTTCTACATATTCCGCATCCAACACCGATGCAAGGTTGCCAAAATGGCTTAGCAAACGATGCGCCAATTCATTGGTATCTTTATAAGGGATGGCATAAAAAAGCAATAGTTCCAATAGCTGGTGAGAATCAAAGCTGTCCAAGCCTTCTGTTAAGGCTCGTTTTTTCAATCTTTCTCTATGTCCGGCATGAATATTTTCACCGGTTCTATTGTTGTCCGCCATATAGATGTTCTTCCCTTTTGCTCCCGTTATTCAATCCTATTTGCGTAAAAACGCACCGCGAAACATCGTCCAACAACTCCGCCGACAGCAAATATCCGAACGATGCAGATTTTCCGCCGTTGTAGCGGCACAAGGGCTGCAATTGTCTCTCTAATTGATGCAATCGTACCATAGCCGCAAGTGGCTATGCCTCCGTTGCCACGCAGCGGCAAGAGAGGGCGGCCTGGGTCGTTTCGGCCTGTGCGCTAACCTAGCTGGCTTTTGCCTGCGGCAAACGCACAGCTATGCATAGACGCTCAGCCTCCAAATCAAAGACAAGGTGAATTGCCGCGCAGCGGCAAGAGAGGGCGGCCTGGGTCGTTTCGGCCTGTGCGCTAACCTAGCTGGCTTTTGCCTGCGGCAAACGCACAGCTATGCATAGACGCTCAGGCTCGAAATCAAAGATTTCGGCCTGTGCGCTATTATACCATGATACTGCCAAAAAGCAGCCAGGCCAACAAAAACAGCAAGTCCCCCCAGGCCACACAGGCGCCGTAACAGGCCTCATCCAAACCGCCGATCAAGGAACGGCGTTGCTCGGCAAAGATATAGATCCCCAATAAGCCGGTAAGCAAAGACATAAACAAAGTTACGCTACTCATAGGCAGCAAAATCAGCAAAGCCAATCCACAGCAGAAAAGGAATCCACGCTTGGAGAAGCCACTATGTAACCAGGCAGGCTGTGCAGCAGGAAAACCAAAAACCAACCAAGCCATAATCCAGCGACTAAAGACGGTGCCGCAAAGCAAAGGCACAATGCTGATCATTTGCCGCCGAAACAGCAGCAAATAAGCAATATACTCTGCACACAGCCACGCCGCGCCCCAAACTACAGCAGGCTTACCATAACGAAAACTGCTTTCCTGCGGCAGCTCCGCAAACTCCGCCGACAAAAGCTCTAACTCCATATTGGCAGGCGGCGTCGGCTTGGCAATGCCATCGGCTACAGTCATCAGCTCCTGCAGGAAGATACCCCCCCCCAGCAGGATATTCACCGCCAGCAACGCAGCGGCGGCGGCACCGGCAGGCAACAGCAAAAACAAACGAGCAGCGGCAAACAACAATCCGCCACAAAACAGCCCCAATAGGGGCAAATAACGCAAGGCCTCCGGCAAACCAGATTCACCCTGGCGATATTTTGCAGGAATGGGGATATAGGTATAGCGGGAAAACAACAAAAGCAATTGTTTCATCGTTTCTGATCCCTTTGCGGCAATAACTTTTCCAACTCCATGATCCGCCTATTTTTCTCCCACAGCTGACCGGCATAGGCCCCGGTTTGCTGCTTTAAACGGCGGTTTTCCCGAAGCAGTTGCTCCGTTTCTTCTTTTTGACTGAGTTGCGCCTGCTCCAATAAGCTCATCAAGATCCTTCTGCTTAAACGCAGACCGGTAATATTTTCTTGCAGACTGCGAATTTTTTCCTCATAAAATGCGACATCCACCGAGGAAGGCTGTTCCGTCATACGATTCCCCCCTTGACGCCCGGGCGTCAACCCGGCGCACCATCACCATCCATCAGGGATAGTATATGCCGCAAGCAAACCACCTATACTTTATGCTCCGCTAAAATGGCCAATTGGCCAATCGTTGTTACACGGCTGCCCATTTCTCTGGCGCCTAAAGCATGAAAATCCGATCCCCCCAAGGCTGCCAAGCGAAAATTACGTGCAATTTGCAAATATTTATGCTCTGCGGCTCGATTATGCTCACTGTGGTAAACCTCGATGCCGCCGATCCCCGCCGATACCAAATGGGGAATCAACCCATCGGCTACGCCAACCCCGGGATGAGCCAAAGCAGCCACGCCGCCTGCGGAACGAATAATTTCCACCGCCTCCAAAGGATCCAGCTTCAGCCGAGGAACATACCCGGGCATTCCCCGGGATAACCATTTGCCAAAAGCCTCCTTGATGCTGTCTGCATACCCCTTTTCCACCATTGCCTTGGCCACATGAGGACGCCCTAAGCTGCGTCCGTCAGCCGCAGCGCCGGCTACGATCTGGTTCAGATCCAGCTTCATGCCTAACCGAGCCAGACGGCGCACCATTTCTTCGCAGCGATTAAGCCGGGATTCCCGCATGGCGATCAGCCGGGGATGCTGCTCCAGTACCCGGCAATCCGGCCAATAGCCCAAAATATGCACCTCTTGCTCTCCGTTCTGGGCAGAAAGCTCGATCCCTGCAATAAACGGATAATCCAGCTCTTCTGCCTGCGCCTGTGCTTCGGCAATACCGGCTACCGTATCATGATCGGTTAGCGCAAACCCCAGCAGCCCTCGATCCTTGGCCATCCTTACCAATTGCGCAGGAGCGCACTGCCCATCGGAAGCGGTGCTATGGATATGTGTATCAAAACCAGCCATAATTTACTCACATTCTCCAATCCAACTGCTAGATATCCGTTTCTTCCACATGCACTACTCGGGCAACACCTGCAGCAATAAATCCCGTAAATTGTCACCCACGATCCGGCAAACCTCCCGCTCGGTAAAGCCAATCTCCACCAAACCTTCATACAGTAAAGGCAGGCATTGAATTCCATCAATACCTTCCGGCATCGAAGAACCGTCAAAATCGGAGCCCAAAGCCACATGCTCCACACCCATAATCTCTGCGGCATGAGCCACATGGCGGCAAATTTGCGAAATATTGGCGGGTTCACCCAAAAAATCCGGCACAAAGGTGATTCCGACCACACAGCCAAGCTTAGCCATGGCTTTCAATTGATCGTCGGTAACATTACGAGGATGGGATTGCAGCGCAGCGCAACAGGTATGGGACATCACAAACGGCGCTGCGATATGTTCCGTCAACTGCCAAAAGCTCTTGGAGGAAATATGGGCGGCATCGATCAGGACGCCCAGTTCATTGCAGGTGGCAACCAATTGCCGCCCAGCCGCAGTCAATGGGCCACCGCCAACGCAGCCTCCTGCAAACTGGTTATCAGGATTCCAGGTGAGCCCCACATAGCGCAAACCAGCCTGATACCAACGAGACAAATGCTCCGCAGAAGGCCCCAAACAACGGGCGCCTTCCGTTCCTACTAATAGCATAGTATGCCGGGCTTGGCGCAATTGCTGTTTATTGGTCAAGATCTCCAGCCAATTCCCTTGCTCCTCCACATCCCGCAGCAAAGCCGTCAATAAAAAATCAAAGATCTCCGTTTCCTTACCGGCATGTTCGGGAAGCTCCGTGCATAAGGCAAAAAAGGAAACATCCAAAAACTCTTGCAAACGGTCAAAATCCAGATGGGCTTCAGGAATCGTATCCAGCGTTTTGTAATCAAATAAATACCGATAAACAGAATCGCAATGGCCGTCAATACGCATATCGCATTCTCCTCCATCTATTGATCTATGAAAAGAAACCAGAATAAAGCTAAAGCGACGGCTGCCAAAAGTGCAATGGATTGATCTCCTGGCAATGCCCTTGTTCGTCCAAATCCAACACAACAC
>CAYOVS010000185.1:0-3987 GCA_964407445.1 uncultured Peptococcaceae bacterium | reverse complement strand
GATTGCCAAAGGTTATAAGTTAAGGGATTTGTTTTGTTTTTTGATCGGTTTAGGTTTGTGGATTTACGGTTGTTATTTTGGCTTTGCCAATAAAATTGCCGATACTATGGCATTGTGTGTATGCCTGTTTCTTTTTACAATATCAATAGGTTCTATATGGCGATATCGAGATACTTTTTTACAAAGAAAAACTAAAAATGGAGGCGAAAAATAATGGCGATACCGGGTAGGGCAGAGAAGACCCTTGATAATTTGCGGAAAAACGGTTTTCATGCAATTTGGTTTAATACGGGGGGAGAAGCGGCTGATTGGTTGGCAAATCAGATAACCGCAGAATCCTTGGTAGGGTTCGGCGGGTCTGTAACTCTGCGCCAGATAAACCTGGCAGAGAAGTTGTTGGCAAAAGAAGTGACCATTTTGGATCATTGGCAGCCGGATTTGACTACGGACGAAAAAGCAGAGTTGTTTCGGCGGGCATTTTCCGCAGATGCTTATTTTACATCCGTCAATGCTTTAACTGAGGATGGTTTTTTATTGAATATTGATGGAACCGGAAACCGGGTTGCGGCTAGTGTATTTGGCCCCCAAAAAGTATTTTTTGTTGCCGGAATGAATAAATTGGTGGAGGATGTGCCCGCTGCCTTTGCTCGTGCTGAGCAAGCGGCCGCCATTAATGCTAAGCGACTGCAAAGAAAAACTCCTTGCGCGGAAACCGGAAAATGTATGGATTGCCATGTGGCGGAACGAATTTGCCGGGCTTATATGCTGATAAAGAGACCAACTACGGCAATGACCGCAACGGTAGTGCTGATCGGTGAGGAACTGGGCTTTTAAGGGATGCCTTTTGCCTGCATATACTTAAACCAACAAAAAATGAGACTATCGTGTGAAGATAGTCTCGTTTTTTATTTGCTAGTATCCTTTGCCTTAGTAGAGGCTGCCCATCTTGTCCCAGGGGAAAATGCGGAAGACAGATTTCCCTTGGATCGCATCCTCACTGATCAGGCCGATGCTGTCCATCCGGCTGTCTCTGCTCTCATCCCGATTATCTCCCATCACAAAGTAATATCCTTCGGGAATGACTACATCAATATCGCCTTCGGTAAGCAATTGGGTAAGATACAGCTCCTCCAATTTGATACCGTCGATATATACTCGTCCGTCTTTAATGGAAAGATGTTCGTTGGGCAGTCCAATAATCCTTTTGATATAATACTGCCCGGGATCATCGGGGGCATCCAGCACTATGATATCGCCGCGGCTGGGTTCACCAAAACGATAAGCAAGCTTACTGGTGATCAACCGGTCGTCCGTAGTCAGCGTGGGAATCATGGACGGCCCGTCTACCTGCGTAATTTCAAACACGAATGCCCGCAACAGAAAAGCAATTGCAAATGCAATAATTACCACTTTGCCGTAGGACCATAGGATGGATTTTACGCTTGGCTTGAGTTCTGTTTCTTCCAGCTCTGGTTGAAAATCTTGATCCGTTTGAATGTTTGATACTTCAATGTCAATAGCTTCTTCTTCTGCAACTGAACCTGAATTTTGTTTTGGTTTTGGAGAACCGTTGACAATGCTATTGTTGCCTGATTGTTCTCGTTGACGGTTTAGGGTTGCAGGGGGGCTGGGATAAGGTTGTTGCAACGGAATGCCATGGACAATGCTGTATAAATCTTTTTCCGTAGCTTCTGTCAGGGATTGAATATTTAGGAAGGTAGCCCGGGTTTCCCTTGCGCGAACATGAGCATAATTGAGATTTTCTTGTGCGCGAATAAGATTTTGCTCAATGTTCTGTTTTTCCTGAGTGGCCTGAGAAAGTTGTTGCTTGCATTGTTGAATTTTAGCTGCTTCTTCCTCAGCTTTGGCCTTTGCTGCACGGAATGATTCTAAGGCAGCGTTGATCGCGCTTTGAGCGCCCTCCATATCGTTGCCCAGTTTGATGATGGAGGTTTCTTGCTGGTGCAATAATTCTTTGTTGCGATCTAATTCTCGCATGCTTTGGCTGATTGCTGTAGCGGTAGCTTCCATGGCGCCGGATTGTGCTTTTAGCGCTGCTTTTGCGGCCTCTACTGCGTTTTTTGCAGCTGCAAAGGTGCTTTGTTGAATTTTATTGGCAATCTCCGGATTGTTTGGCGACAGATTCCGTAGATTGGAGTGTGCCGCTAAACTGGCATTTCTGGCTGCAGCAGCAGCAAATTGCGCTTGAGACTCTGCCTCGTTCGCCAGCTTATATAAGCCTTCTAAGCTGGCATCAGGGTGCGGCAGCGAAACTTTTGTTGACATCGTGTCCGTGCTGACGGCAGTACTGTCCGTGGTAGGCGAATAATGCTGTGGATTCCCTTGTTCAGATAAAGAAACAGATGTTAGTATCGCCGATCCTTCTTTGTCAGCCGGCATGCTTTTCAAAGAAAAATCATCATTATTTTGTGTTTCCCGTAAATTCTGCGGTAATCTTTCCGAAAGATTAGATTTTTTAATCGCTTGTTCCGTTGCCCGTTTTGCTTCGGCAAAGGCAAATGATTTTGCTTGTTCTTGAGCAGGATTCTCTACTGCAAGTGAAGCCCAGCCGGTGGATTCTTCCGCAATACGGCGCTCTTGTTGTTCCGCTTGTTGCCGCATCAGTTCTTGTTCCTGGAGGGATTTGGCTAACTCTTCCTGCTTTCGAAGTGCAGTTTCTTTTGCAATCCTAAATTGCACTGCTTCCAATCTGATCTTTTCTTCTGCATTTCGCCTGGCAGTTTCCTCTGCCTGCCGTTTGGCAGTAGCTTCTTCCTGTAGTTTTTTTAGTGAATCCGCTTTACGCTGGGATTCTTCCTCCGCCCTGCGAATCGCCTCTTCTGCTGCTAATCTGGCCGCCAGAGCTGCTTTACGTTTCTCTGCCAGCTCGGCTGCTAAACGTACTTTTTCTTCCTGTAAGCGTTTCGCTTCCTCTTCCACTCTTGTTCTTGCTTCCGAAGTAGGGGGGAGAGGCTCCTGGTAATTTTGGGAGAACGTATTTTTTCCGTTATCATCGACGTTGTTATTGCTGTATCGGTTTGGGCTGAAAGAGCCAGCAGATGCGTTATTGTTTGGAGATAACGGATCCTGCTGATTCTCTATTGCAATTCTAGACTCCTCTTCTGTTGCCAGTCTGGCGAAATCGTTAAAAGAAAGAGAAGGCTTTGATGAAAGGTGATCGCTGTCCTGTAGATTTTGTGGAACTGCTATTTCTTCCTCCCAGTTGTAATTGAAAGAAGTTGGTTGATAATTGGATTTGCTGTCCTTGTCTGCCACTGTATCACCATACTTTCCAGTGTTTCCGTATTGATTTTGCTTTCTGAGGATAATAGAATAGAAAACTAATCCATATTAATATGATTATATCACTGTTTTGATATTGTTTAAAGAAAAATTTTTTTAAATGTAGGAAGAAATGAAGGGAAATGCTTGCTGGTAGACAATATAAAATAGTAAAAAAGTTTGGAGATACTATGGTGAAGCAGGTAATTATTTATACCGATGGCGCTTGTTCCTGCAATCCGGGGCCGGGTGGTTGGGGTTGTGTATTGCTGTATGGCGAGAATAAGCTGGAGCTTTCCGGTTTTGCGGAGCATACCACAAATCAACGAATGGAATTAACTGCAGCGATCAAGGGGTTGCAGGCCTTAAAGCAACCTTGCCTTGTGACTCTTTACAGTGACAGCGCTTACTTGATAAATGCGTTTCAACAAAAATGGCTGATTAATTGGCAAAAAAACGGATGGATGAATAGCAAAAAACAACCGGTTGAAAATCAGGATTTATGGAAAGAACTGCTTTTCCTTGCCCAGACCCACCAAATACAGTGGCAAAAAGTGAAAGGTCATGCCGGTGATATGTATAATGAAATCTGTGATGGTCTGGCCAGAAAAGCGATATGCAAAAAATAGGATGTTATTATTATATAGCTAAATGAGGATAATTATGCAAAGCAGGGCATGGTAAAAAAAATTGGCTTGATTTGTG
>CAYOVS010000184.1:0-4034 GCA_964407445.1 uncultured Peptococcaceae bacterium | reverse complement strand
AACCATCGAAGGTTTTGAGACTTCCGCCAGCAAAACTGTGAAGATGTTACTGGACGAGATCATCTCTCTTGGTATGAAGGATATTATTTACACCGATGTGCGCCGTTACGGCAGTATGAAAGGCCCCAATTTAGAGGGTATTGAAGACGTTATTAAACGTAGCGGCGTCAATATTTATATTGCCGGCGGTGTTTCGGATTACCAGACAATCCTTCAGCTAAAAGAGATTGGCGCAGCCGGTATTATCATCGGCAAAGCGCTATATACCGGCGCAATTGATTTTGCGAAAGCGAAGGAATTAGCACAGTGACAAAGATAGCGACAGCTTTGATTAAGGGCGCCAATCGACTATTTCCCAAGGTTGTTCATCCGTTTAATTTACAGAATTCAGGGAAGCAAACATATGCCGAATGGCAATTCGCCAAGGGCGAGGATACCATTCGGCTTTTTTTGCGGCACTATACCATAGAAGACCTGTTTCTCAACAAAAAGGTGTTAGATATGGGTTGCGGCGCAGCCGGAAAGAGTTTATATTATGTAAAATGCGGTGCCAGCAAGGTTACCGGCGTAGATATTGTTGAGCACTATCGGGACGAAGCATATGCGTTGGCCAATCGTTTGGGGTTGGCTGATCGCTTTGAGTTTGTGGTGGCCTCAGCTTTTGCGTTACCTTTTGCGGATCATTCTTTTGATACCATTATCATGAATGATTTTATGGAACATGTTTCTCAGCCCAAAGCTGCTTTAGAAGAAGCACTGCGTCTTTTGGTTCCAGGGGGTCGGATTTTTATCAATTTTCCGCCCTATTATCATCCGTTTGGCGCACATCTCAGCGATACGATCAATATGCCGTGGGTGCATTTGTTCTTTTCTGAACGGATGCT
Source organism: uncultured Peptococcaceae bacterium (assembly GCA_964407445.1). GTDB lineage: Bacteria > Bacillota > Dehalobacteriia > UBA4068 > UBA4068 > JAILCQ01. The sequence goes on along the minus strand of CAYOVS010000184.1, from coordinate 3,150 downwards.
GATCGAGGCCTACCGGGAGCTAATCCGGGATTTGCCGGATTGTCAGGAGCGCCTGGCTTTGCGTATCAGTACCGATGCGCAGGGACGGGAGTATTTTTCTTATATCAATAAGATGACTTTAAAGCGTTTTAAGCGGATTTTGGCTTCTCTTGCTATTCAGCCCCAATATTATGAGGAAATCCCTTTGCGCCGCTACTTTTCACTTTTGGCAAAATGTCCTGGATTGAAGGAATTATTTGTAAAAATGGCAGTATGCGTCATTACCAAAGAGTCATAATACTGTTTTAGCAGGATAATGGTTTTTCGAATATTTCTATTTCCTCCTTTTCCTTGACCAAAAGTATATTTTGCCATATAATCACTGGGGTTGGTAATGTGATTTAGGAGGGAAGGGCAAATGGAAACCTTAGGCATGTTGATTGGCATGCTGATCGGTGGCGGTTGTCTTTGTTACGTGCAATTGGCTGACCGAAAAAATAAAACGCGTTAACTGTTTTTGTTTTAATAAAAAGACAGCGGTGGCAGGATATTTCCTTGTCACCGCTGTCTTTTTATAGTTTATTTTTCGCGAGATGCAATTTTTAAGCGTTGATCTTTTTTAAGAATTTGTTTGCGCAACCGTAAACTTTGCGGCGTAACCTCCAACAACTCGTCATCTGCAAGGAACTCCAGACATTGGTCCAAAGACATTTTTTTGGCCGGTACCAGACGCAATGCTTCATCCGAACCGGATGCGCGCATATTGGTAATCTGCTTCTTTTTGCAAACATTGACGTTGACGTCTTCTGCTTTGGGATTTTGGCCAACGATCATGCCTTCGTAGACCTTATCCCCCGGTTCAATAAAGAGGATGCCTCTGTCCTGTGCATTAAACAAGCCGTAGCCAACGGCGGTACCGGTTTCCCAAGCTACCAGAGAACCGGTGTCCCGTTTTCTGATTTTGCCCTTGTGCTCCTGATATTCGTAGAAGCGAGAGCCCATGATTCCTTCACCGCGGGTGTCAGTAAGAAACTCGTTGCGGTAGCCAAACAATCCTCTGGCGGGAACAATGAAATTGGCGCGGGTGCGGTTATCGGAAGGAGACATTTCTGTCATAATTCCTTTGCGCTCGCCCATCTTTTCCATAACATGGCGAAAGTATTGCTCTGGTACATCTACATGAAGAATCTCCATAGGTTCGTAAACAACGCCGTCAATCGTTCTGAACAAGGCCTTGGGGGGGGAAACGGAAAATTCGTAGCCTTCACGGCGCATATTTTCAATCAAAATGGACAAATGCATTTCGCCTCTGCCCAAAACGCGGAAAGAATCGGTGGTTTGGGTGTCAAACACCTTGAGCGAAAGATCGCTCAGCAATTCCTTGTAGAGGCGGTCGCGTAATTGCCGGGAGGTAACATAATCTCCCTCTGTGCCGGCAAAAGGGCTGTCATTTACAGAGAAAGTCATCTCCACGGTAGGCTCGCTGACTTTGACAAAGGCTAAAGGACGAGGATTATCTGGTGCGCAAACAGTATCGCCGATATAAATATTTTCAATACCGGAAAAGCAAACAATATCACCGGCCTCGGCTTTTTCCACAGGTACCCGTTTCAAACCGTCAATCGTAAACAAACCGCCGATTTTGCCCCGATAATTGGAATCCGGTTCTTCATAGTTGACAATACAAACTTCCTGTCCGGCTTTAATTTCACCGCAATCAATGCGGCCAATGCCGATGCGTCCTACATAATCGTTATAATCCACCGAGGAAACCAGCATTTGCAGGGGTTCCTCCGGATAGGCGGTAGGCGCTGGAATATGCTGCAAAATGGTTTCGAACAAGGGCGTCAAATCTTCTCCGGGCTGATTGGGATCATTTGTTGCAAAGCCAGCTCTGGCCGAACAATAAATAATAGGACTGTTGAGCTGATCTGTAGTAGCATGCAGCTCTTCCAATAAAGCCAGCACCTCCAACGCTGCTTCTTCAGCGCGGGCATCCGGCCGGTCGATTTTGTTAACGACAATAATGATTTTGTGATTGAGCTCCAGCGCTTTCTGCAGCACAAAGCGGGTTTGAGGCATCGTGCCTTCAAAAGCATCAACCAACAGCAAAACGCCGTTAACCATTTTTAAAATTCGTTCTACTTCGCCGGAAAAGTCGGCATGGCCGGGGGTGTCAACAATATTTATCTTTGTATCATGCCAATGAATAGACGTATTCTTGGCCAAAATGGTAATGCCTTTTTCCCTTTCCAGATCGTTGCTATCCATGACTCTTTCAGCAACTGCTTGGTTTTGGCGGAAAGCGCCGCCTTGCCGCAGCATTTTATCCACCAAGGTGGTTTTGCCATGATCAACATGGGCCACAATGGCAATATTACGGATATGAGATATTTCTGTCAAAACGTATCGCTCCTTAATCAGCACAACTTCTGTATCTTCTACACAACCTATAAATTTTATCATCATCAAGCATAAAATACAATAACTTTTGCGTTAATTCTTAATATATTTATTTGACGGTAATGTCTTTTATCTTGAGTTGATAGCCAATAAAGTCTCTGAGCAGGCAATATAGCACTGCGCAAATGGGAACGCTGACAAGCATCCCCAATGCGCCAAATAAGCTGCCGCCTACGGTGACCGCAACCAGCACCCAAATACCGGGTAACCCCACTGATTCACCAACTATTTTGGGATAAATCACATTGCTTTCAAATTGCTGCAGCACAATGATAAAGAGCACAAACCACAAAGCTTGGAGTGGATTTTGCAAAAGAATCATCAAAGCGCCTACCGATGTGCCAATAAATGCGCCAAATACCGGAATCAGCGCCGTGACCGCAATCAAAGAGGAAATCATCAAAGCATAGGGCATCTGAAACACTTGCATACCGATATAGCATAGGCCGCCCAGAATCAATGCCTCCGTGCATTGACCTCTCACAAAATTTGAAAAAATTCCGTTGGATAAAGTTGTAATATGAAAAATGCGGTCTACAGTATGCTGTGGCAATATCGCATAACAAAGCATCCTGGATTGTTTCGATATCTTTTCCTTTGACGCTAATAAATAGATGGAAAAGGCAAAGCCCATGACGATTTTAAATATTGCACTAACGATATTGCTGGTAAAAAGCAGGGTAGTGCTTATCATTGTGGGGCCTTGAT
>CAYOVS010000183.1:2499-4040 GCA_964407445.1 uncultured Peptococcaceae bacterium | reverse complement strand
ATCCGCTGCCGGTCGATTGCCGCACCGGCCTCGGTCAAAGCTTGCTCCTGACAGTGGATAATCATCGGCAGACTATCGGACAAGGTGCCGTCTAAATCAAAGATCAAATATTTCATGATGTTTGTTCTCCGTTTTCTGCCGTCTCCCGGGACAATGCCCCGGCGACAGCGGCCAAATAGACTTCTTTAAAAGGCATGCCGCTGCGTTCTGCGGCATTTTTGACACTTTCATACTCCGGCGCTACCGTATTCCCCGCAAGCTTCACCGCAATTTGGCCAAAGCGGGTATCCACCAAAGTTTGGCGCCGGGGCAGCTTCAGCCGGTTTTCCCGGTGAATCCGCAGGCCGATGGTGCTGGTTTCCGCCAGCAGCAGTCCGGCTACGGCTTCTTCGGCGCCGGGTGCAACGATAACAGTCACCTGCCAGCCGGGACGACCCTTTTTCATCAGCAGAGGGCTAAAGCTCAAATCCAAAACAGGTTGTCCGCTGATTTTACTCCACAAATTGCCCAAGAGCTCGCCACTGGCATCGTCCAGATTGGCGGTAAGCACCGCCACCTGATCCCGCAGCAGCCCGGCTTCCCCAGAATCTGCTTCCTCGGTAAGCACGCCATGCAGCAGATTGGGCTGGGCCAGCTCCTTGTGCCCCGCGCCGCAGCCGCTTTTGCCCAAGGTGAACATGGGCATCGGCTGCTGCTGTGCCTCTAAGGCCAGCAGCAGCGCCGCGCCGGTAGGCGTGATCAGTTCGCCCTCCAAATCGCTTTGGCAAAACTGATAGCCTTGCAGTAACCGTCGCACCGCCGGTGCGGGCGTAGGCAGCAAACCGTGGGCACAGCGCACCGTTCCCCGGCTCCAAGGCAGTAAGCCGATATACACCTGCTGGATCTCCAGCAACGTGACGGCCAAAGCCACGGTGCAAATATCGATCATGGCATCCACCGCCCCCACCTCGTGAAAATGCACCTGCTGCACCCTGCAGCCGTGGGCGGCGGCTTCCGCCTCCGCCAAATGGGCAAAAGCAGTCAAAGCCAGCTTTTCCGCCTGGGGCGGAAAAGCAGCCTGCCGAATATTCTCCTCTATTTCCGCCAAATGCCTTGCGCTGGTTTGCGGCGGACAGGTCACCGAAAACAAACAGGCGGACAAGCCGCCCCGTTCCGTAGGCTTGATTTCCACCTGCCAATCAGGGACAGGCAGCCGCTGCAGATAGCGGTATATTTCTTGCCAGGGCGCGCCCAAATCCAGCAAAACGGCAGACAGCATATCCCCGGCCAAGCCGGTAGGCGCATCCAAACAAAGGGTTTTGGTCATGGTAATCATCCTTTTGCTAGGTAGTATCCCGCTGGCGGCCAGCCCCACAACGCAGCATAGCGCAGTTGATGGCCGGACGCAGGCTGGGAAGCAACAAGCCAGGCAAGGCGGAGGGCTGACCGACTAGGGAACGTACTTTTGGTACGTGACCAACGGCGGGCAGCCTGACAACGCAGCATGGCGCAGTTGATGGCCGGACGCAGGCTGGGAAGCAACAAGCCAGGCAAGGCGGAGG
>CAYOVS010000183.1:0-2399 GCA_964407445.1 uncultured Peptococcaceae bacterium | reverse complement strand
ACGGCGGGCAGCCTGACAACGCAGCATGGCGCAGTTGATGGCCAGCCTGGGGGCTATGCTCTGTCCATGCTGCCACTACACAACCCCTCCAAATCCGCAGTGATATAGCGGTAGCCCAATTGCCGTAGCTGAGCCGCTAAGCCAGAGCAGGCCAGCAGCTGGGGCAGCTGTTCCCGGGGCAACTCGATCCGAGCCACATCCCCATGCACCCGCAATCGCAGCGCGTCAAAGCCCTGCTGCCGCAAGAGCGCTTCCCCAGCCTCCACCCGGCGCAGGGCATCCTCGGTCAAGGGCTGCCCATAGGGAAAACGGCTGGCCAGACAACCGGCGGCAGGCCGCTGCCAGTTGGGCAGCTGCAATTGCCGAGCCAAAGCCCGAATCTCCGCCTTGGTCAGCGCCACTTCCACCAGAGGATGCACAATGCCCTGCTCTGCCCCGGCTCGGCTGCCGGGGCGGTACACCGCCAGATCATCGCTGTTGTTGCCGTCTGCACAGGCGGTAATCCCCATCTCCGCTGCCTGCTGCCGCAGCAGCCGGTAAAGCAGACTTTTACAATGATAGCAGCGTTCCCGGGTATTGGCCGCCACCTGAGGCAAAGACAAGGGATCTGCGGCAAGCTGCACAAAAGGCCACCCCTGCGCCACCGCCAAATCCACCGCCAAATGCCGATCCGCCGCCGCTTCCAGCGGATTGCAAAAATTGACCAGCAGCAGCTTGGAGCCAAGCACTTGAAAGGCCGCCGCTGCCAACAAAGTGCTATCCACGCCGCCGGAAAAAGCCACGGCCAAACCGCCCTGCCGGTATTGCTCCAGCAGGGCTAAAAGGCAACGCAATTTTTGTTCGGTTTTAAGATCACTCATCATCTCACACAGCAAGCAGCAGCCCGGGGCAACCAAAAGCAGCTACACAATCCGCAAACCCAATTTGTCCGTCACACGGTTCAAAAACAAGCCATAGCAACCGGCATTTGCAAAGTAAAGCCGCCGCTGCCGGATCGTTGCGCAGCATAGCATACTAGATGCTGTTTACCGGCCCCTAGGGCGACAAAGGCTGGCTCACCTCGCGACCCTCCGGCAGATACTCCAGAACCTGACCTTCTACCAGCAGTTGCACCGCATCAATGCTCTCTACCCCACATAAACTATACACCAAAGCATTTAAAAGCATATTTTCGTTGGCAGAGCCACCGCCGTAATTTAAAATATCCTGGGAAAAATCCACATAGGCAACGCCGTTGACCAAATCCATATCCAATAAACGGGTATCCTGCCAAAACACACTGCCCAAAGAGCTATCCCCGGCAGGACCGTCCAGCAATCTCTGGATAATCTGCTGTCCCACAGCCAAAGCCCGGGCAATTTCCTGATCCTGATCGGCAACAGCTGTGGATTCTGCCTGTTCGTCACCGGGAAGCTCTACCCCGGGAATGAAAAAGGTTTGGGGCACCAGATACAGACAGGCGGCGTCGGGCAGATAATAGACAGCGGCAACAGCATCGCTTTCCTGGGGAAGCGCTTCCACCGGATTGATGTAGATCTCGTGAAAGGGCATCGCTTCCGTCAGATTATAAAAATCGGCCAGCGCATGTCCCTCTACCATGATGGTCAGCGTATATTCGTCGGTCAGCGGCAAAACCGTGGCGATAATCGCCTGAATGGCCAGAGCGCCTTCCTCCTCATTCATCTTGGTAAACGCATCGGTAAAATCCGTCACCACCGTACGACCCAGACCATACACATCCAGCAGCTTGGTATCCTCCGGCAGCACCGGCGCCAAACCGGGAGAGGCAGGACCGGCGATCAGCTTTTCCAAGGCCACCTTGGCCACTTCTTTGGTAGCGTTGATATCCAGATTAACCGGCACCAGATATTTTTTGTCTTCGGAAGCAAAATATACGGTAACATTGGTACTTTCGGCATCCTCCAGCAACACGGTGCGCTGGCTGGCCGCCGGATCCTCCACCGTGGTTTGATCGTTCCTACCGTTGACAAGCACCATACATACGGCTAATATAAGAATGACAATTGCAAAGACAATATACATATTTTTTTTCATAACACGCCGCCTTCCCCTTAAAATCACTGATTACCTTGGGCAAACACCTTTACCGAATATTTTCCATGGGAACAAACGCATATGGCAAATGAGTCAGCACGATAAAGATCTCGCAACAAATTGGATCAAAAATTCGCTTTCAAAGTGAGACGCCCAATTCATCAGTCAGGATTGAATCTTATGATAAGCGTCAAATACCGACGCAACCTTACATGGAACATTCAAAATGCCAAGGAAAGCATTTCCCCGAAGGCGGGATAAAATCCTGCTTTTTACAGAAGTTTCACTGATATTTATCCATAAAAAGAGGAAGCAACCAACAAAAATAGAATATTTTTTAAATC
>CAYOVS010000182.1:1740-4045 GCA_964407445.1 uncultured Peptococcaceae bacterium | reverse complement strand
CAATCATGGTAAAGCCGGAGGCCACTTGGGCTACGGTAGCGGTATCCGCCACAAAAGCGGCATAGCACTGATATTTAGCGGAGTACAGCAGCTGGCTGCCACCATATTCCAGCACCTTGCCCTGTTCCGGGGTAAGATCGCCCAGCAGCAGCAATTGTTTGCCATCAGGAACACCGGCAAAAGCAGTGGAAAGGGTGATGGAAACAGGGGTCAGTTGCAACTGAATCTGATCGTTGCCGGACAATACGCTGTCATCCGTGCCAGCTACAAAGAACTCGCCATCCTTTGTTTGCAGCAGGCTGCTGCCGCCTGTGATCCCGCTCTTGACGGTAAAGGTCAGCGTAGCCGCTTTGCAAGGCGTGGTGGTCAAAGACAAAGGATTGCCGGGGATAGACGCTACTCTGATCAGACCGGCGGAGAACGTACCGTTATTGCCAGTAAAGCCGGTTTCATAGGTGATGCCGGTCAAATCCAGCTTTTCTCCGTCAAAGGCCACGTCAAACTGACTGCTGCCAAAGCTGTAGCTGGCATCTGCGTTGATCCACAGCGTGGCGGTAATGATTTCACCGGAATAATAGGCGATCTTGTCATTGGCGGTTTGCAAATCCAGCAAAACGCTATTGTAATCCACCGCGTAGGTCGAAAGATGATTGGTTACAAAAGTAAGGTATCCTGCGTCATAGGTATAGTCGATAGAAGATTTGTTACCTGCCGCATCCACATATACCAAATCCAAATGGGCGGGATCTTCGTTGGCTTTCAGGGTATAGGGAACCTTGATCGTGATCGCACCGCTGTTGGCCTCACCAGCCAGCAAGGGCTGACCATCGGCGGTAAAGCCAAACTCATACACCGGGCGGCCTTGAGCCAACAAGGTGCTGACGGTAGAACCGGCGGTAGCGGTCTCAACCTTTGCCGCCGCAAATTTCACGTCTTTACCGGCAGCTTCGGTGGAAAGAGCTGCCAAAGAAGCAGCGTCTAAGGAAAGCTGCGCCACATCGGTGCCAATGGTTACCCCAGTGGCGTTCACCTTGTTAATCCCGGTTAAGGCAGCACTGCTGATGTTCAGCTCGGCTTGCCGCACAACTTCGTTGCCGGAAATGGCGTTCAGCTTCACTTCTCCATTCTGAGGAAGATTTGCTACAGCAGCCGCATCCACAGTGGCAGTGGCTTTGTTGTCACTGACCACCGGTGTGACGGCTACATTCTGGCTGGCCAGCGGAATCACAATATCCGCAAAGCTGCTGTAATAGCCCTTTCTGGTCAAGGCGGTAAAATTGGGATTTTTGCCAACCGCCGGATCAATATTGCGATGATCGCCAATGGGACTGCCAAAGCCCTGAACCTGAATTTTGCCGTTGGTCAACGTATAGCTCTCACCGCTCCAATTTGCGGGTACGGTAAAGGTGACATAATTTTTGGCAGTAATTAAGGTATACTCGCCAAAGCTGCCAACTTTGGGGCCGGTGACGGCAGTAGCATCCGCACCGATAAACTGTAGCTGGGCATTAAAGTTATAAATACCGGCCAGCTTTTGCGCGGGGAAAGAAAGCCCACTAAAGGTCACTTTGACGCTATCGCCAGGCTCAATTGCCCCACCGGGGGTGGTGGTGTTGGCAACGGTCAGGCTGACGGGCAAAGCGGTCATGATCTGATACTCGGCCTTGCCGTTCTTTTCTACCTTGACCACATTGCGGCCTTCGGTCAACAAAACGGTAACAGCGCCATTCTGGTCTACGGTAACATCCTCCGTGGAAAACGCGCCATAGCTTACGGTTTCCGTGGTATGATTGACGGTGGGACGCAAGACGCTGACGGTGCAGCCTGCCGTGGGGGTAAAGGTGTAATACGCACCGGCTGCCCCCTGTACATAATAGAGAGCGTCAATATCGGCATCAAAATAGCCGTTGGTCAAATTCATCAGGGCGCTACCACTCAAGCCCTGATTCAAAGCCTGGTTCAGCTCTTTGTTGCTATACATATTCAGCTCGATCCCGGAATCCCCGGCGCCGACGCTGACCACAAACAGCCCTACCAGCTCGGGATAATTGGCACTGTACAAATCGGTGATGCTGCCCAAATATGACAGGGCATCATAGGTTACCTTGACCACCGCAGTTCCCTCCGTCAAGGCGGTTATGGTGCTGTAGCTGCCGGGTTGGCCAGAGGTAATGCTGATGATATCGCTGCCGCTGATGATCTCATAATGATAATCCGGCTCAATGAAATAATTGTTTGTAACATTATCCACCGCCTGCCAGTTGCGGAGATTGAGCAGCCTAAAGCTATCGCCCACATTGGACAG
>CAYOVS010000182.1:0-1730 GCA_964407445.1 uncultured Peptococcaceae bacterium | reverse complement strand
CGTAATAGCCGTTGCGCACTACCGTACCGGGCTGGGACGCGTTCATCTGTTCCGCGGTGACTTCCATGGCTTGCGCTGTGCTGCCCATGGTAAATTTGGAAGCTACCGTTAGCTTGCCATCCATGCTCACCCGGTAGTTATACACCTGCGCCTGATTGAGATGGAAGGTATAGGTATCCTTGCCGCCCTCAGTTATTTTGCTGCCGGTGGGGGCAACCCCGGTAAAGGCCACAAAATGGGTGGATTTTGTGCCCACAAACAGCTCCGCGCCTTCGGGTACAGTAAAGGTCAAATCATATGCTAGCGGCACCTTGGCGGAAAGCGTCTGCGCTGCGGTTGAAGCTGTTATGGTAGCACTGCCGGTGTAGGCCGCATACCCCTCCGCCACTCTGGCTGCACTGGGCGTAAAGGTATAGAAATAGGTATTGCCGCATAGCGCCATGGCCTGCACCCGACCGGAGCTGTTTAAGGAGCCCAGCTCCATGCTGGTATCCGTAAAGGAACCGTTGCCTAGCGCTACCGTGTAATCGGTATTCACCGTCCAACCGGTATTGGAAGCATAAAGCACCAACTGGCGGAAGGTAAAGCTTTGCGCCGCGTCCTCGGTAACGGTCATCACACCGCCGCCCAAAGAAGCATTGCTGGCATCAAAGGCACGGTACTGATATTCGCCTGCCGCCAACTGGCAGGTATAGACGTTATAGGTACCAACCGTACCCGCGCCAATCTCTACCTGCTGCGCATTTGCATCAAACAGTTGAAGCGTAGCAGTTTTGGGAGCAACAGATAGGGTCACATCATATTTTGTTTCCTTGCTGACCACGACCTTATACCAGGTTTTGAGAATATCCCCCTGGGTGGCCAAGGTAAACAACACCGGGTTGGTATAATCCTGCGCCTGGGTCAGATCCTGACTAAGCGTCTGATAATGACTATGCAGGCTGGTGGTAAGAGAGGCGGTAAGCGCGGTAACATCCGTTCCCGGTGCCAGTTGTATAGGGATCACAAAAGGATCGCTTTGCGTACCGGCGCCGGTCATCGCCTTTTTGTTTGCGCCTTCGCCAATATAATAGGAAACGATGGGATTATAATTCTCGTCATAGACCGTCTCCGAGCTCATCACTTGACTGACGCCACCCAGGGTAAAGCCGGTAACGATCGGCAGAGCGCCAAAGTAGCTGCCCACGTCGGCGCCGTAACCCTGCAAAGAATAATGCAGCTCGATCACATCACCATCTGCAATGGTCTGATCGCTGGTGCCCAAGTTGCCAAAATCTTTATTCAGGCTAAACACCCAGCCGCTCTGGGGATAATTCTCTAGCTTAGAACCCAATGCGCCAATTTGGGAGATAAAGCCATAAGCATCTTTCGTGCTGGAAATACTGTTGGCCGTCAAAGCCGCATCAATGGCATCAATCGCTTTCGCGTCAGACGATACCGTGACCGTATAGGGAGCCAGCACTGTGCCATCCCCGGAAGTACCGGTGATGCCCAATCCTTGCGCCGCAAAATCATAAACGGCTACCTGCACCTGAATATCAGCCGCAGGCGGGGGGGTGCTACCTTCGATAGCGATAGTCACCTGATATTTGCCGGCGACAATCCCACTACCTGAACCGCCGGCCTGATTGTTCATGCTGGGCCAGGCGCCTTCACCAACACCAATGTACAGCACATCGCCGTTGGCTACCGGCACAGACTGGGTGCGGGGATAATAGGCTGCACCTTCC
>CAYOVS010000181.1:0-4047 GCA_964407445.1 uncultured Peptococcaceae bacterium | reverse complement strand
CCCGCTTCCCCGAGAAAGCGTTTTCGGCGAAGTAAACCAAAACCCCATCGGTGAAACAACCATCCGCTAATAATCTATATGTGAAACAAGTCCATTATAAAACAGGGCCATTGAGAAATAAGTCGCAATGGCCCAAGGAAAATAATTTTTCAACAAGCACCCTTTGGTAGCTTTTGATTAGCTTTCTGGTTCTTCAAAAGCGCATACTTCCGTTTCCTCCGGCGATTTTATTTCCCCATCGGCCATACTGCGGCGTCTTCGCGCAAAAACCCCGCCCAATCTGCCGCTTTCCTCTGCGGAAAGACCGCTCCACCCCTCCTGCGCTACCTTATCCCACAAACCAAGCTCCTTGGCGATTTCGGTTTTTAGCAAATCCCAGTCGTCGTCTCTTTTTTTCATTTTACTTTTACGGGATCTTTTCACCCCGTCTACATATTGTTCCATAAAAAATCACCCCGAGCTAGAATGCCCGGGGTGACAAAATCCTATTCCTGTTGGCGTGGTTAGCGGCGCATAAAATTATCCAAAATCACCGCTGCTTCCGCTCTGGTAATCGTGGCGCCAGCATTAAAATTGGCATCCTTGACCATGCCCAAGCCCTGGGCAATGGCAGCATAGCCATAATATTGGGCGGGAATCTTTGCCGCATCCCGATAGGCGCAGCGATAAATTCCCTGGAGCATAGCGGTTTTACCGTAGCCGCTCATATCCAGCAACGTTTGCACATACTGCCCCCTGGTAATCTTTTGTGTCGGCTGTCTTTGGGCAGCGGTGAGGATGCCCAAATCATAGGCTGCTGCGTAAAGTGCATCATCCTCCACATCCGCATCAAACTGATACCCGGCGGCACTGGTTAAAAAGAGCAACAGCCCTCTTTGGGTCAGACCGTCAGACGGCTGAAAGCTGCCGCCGGCAAAGCCGATACCATATGCAGCCAGACTTTCAATGGCAGCCTGCGCCGGATTGCCTGTAATATCATCGTAGGTTAAACCCGAAACGCTGTCGCTTTCCGCATACAGCACCTTACCGGAAGCGGCGTCTACCCCATAGGCTTGTTTGGGATTGCTTTGCCGGTAGGCCAAAGCAAGCTGATACACATAGGCAAAACCGGAATCCGCATAGGGGCGCAGTTGGGGCTTAGACGGATCCACCGCCTGGGGCAAGGATGCATAGAACAATTCTACCTGCAACGCTTGATTATAGGCGGTCAAAGCGGCCTGCTGGGCAACAATGCCTGCGGCAGGCGCAAAGGTCACTTGCTCATCCCATTGATAAGAGAAGCCGTCTACCTCGCCGCTGTAGGGATTGCAGGAAACAAAGCAGCTATTTCCCTGATACATATAGCCGTTCACCTGTTGATAATAGACGAAAGCGCAGGCGCTGCTATCCTCCGGCGACAAAGCAGCCTTTTCAAAATGGGCGGCAGGGTATTTTGCCAGAAACGCTTCCGCCTTGGCTTGATCTGCTTTTTTCTCCGACCATTTTTCGTTTTGCGCCGGATAATTGGTATACAAGCTAAGCAATTCCCCTGTTTTGGCGTTGACGGTGCAATTTTTATAAATGATCGCCTTGCCATTGCCGCTGGCTTTCTTCAATTCTGCTGCCGTCAGACCCAGAGAAGCCGCATCCGCCTGCCGCCAATACGTAAGCTGCGCGGTAATCAAATCCTTCTCCTTGTCCGCGCTGTAGGAGATATTGGCAAAGGTATCCTTGGCGCCAAGCTTCAGCTCCGCAATGCCTCGCACAGCCTGATCCAGTTTGTCTTTGGCCAATACGCCGCTCATCTGCGCCACACCGCTCAGCTCGGCTTGACTCAGCCCCTCTGCTGGGGCGGCAGCCGTATCCGCGGTTGCATAGTTGAGTGCGCTGCCGGCCAATTTTTGATCGGCGTCTGCATACAAAGCGTTCAAATCAATCAATTGCCCGCTTTGGGCGTTGACCAGCAACGGATCTTTTACCACAGGGCGATATTGCAGCACCGCTTTCTTGCCATCTTCGCTCAAATAATAGGCGGCACGCACTTGATTCTCCCCATCCAGCAGCTTTTGCGCCTGTGCTAGGGTGATTTTTGCCTGTGCAGAAGGAACCGTACCCAAATGATCTTCCTGGAAAATGGTACGGCTAAAGCTGGTAATCCGGCTGCCATCTGCGGCAACCCGGATGTAGAAGGAAAGCGAAGACGCCAAACCATTTGCCAAAATATCCCCGCGGAAGGAATACGAATTGATCTCTCGTGCCGCAGCATAGCTGTTATTTTGGGTAAATTTTATCGTTTCTCCGGTGCGAAGCACTTTTTTGACAAAGGCTTCGGCGGTTTTTTGTGCTGTTGCCCGATCTACCTGGGGATAGTGAGGCGCAAAAAGACCGTCATAGCTGTTGTTGCCATCCTGCTGCCACCAATTATATTCCGTGATCGTACCATCGTCGGTAACCGTGATATTCAGTTGTTCGTCCTGACCGCTCCAATATAAATTCCAATATTTTACCGCGGCATATTCGCTGGAAGAACCGGAAAAATCCGTCCACTGCTGGCCAATAGCAATTTTTGCCTTCACACCCTTGACTACAGCCGCCAGTTGTTCACTCATTTCTCCGGTTGCCCCTTCTGCTTCTGCCACAGCAGGCATAGCCATAGCCTCTCCTGCTAAACCAAACACCAGCAGCATGGTCAAGGCCAGCCATACGCCCAAAAGCTTTTTCATCCTGATGCACTCCTCTCCAAATCGTACTTATTTTTATAGACGTCTTCCAGCCGCAAATGTTCCCTGTTTTTGCCATATCATAGACAAAAGACTATATAAAAAAACTGCCGCCTTACGGAAAATGCTCCTTGGGGCGGCAGCCAGTCTATTGTTCCAGCATGTTATTGATCGCGGCCAGAGAAGCCAGATCGGTCAAATCGTGAAATAAGGGCGTGATCGAAACATACCCGTCCCGGCAGGCCTCCACATCGGTATTGCCGTCCCCTTCCCCGTCATAGGCGGTACCCTGCAGCCAATAATAGCTTTTGCCATGGGGGTCTGTTCTTTGTTCATAGGCATCGTGATACCAGCGCCAGCCCAATCTGGTCAAACGGCAGCCTTTCACGTCCTCCGGGACGCTGCCCGGCACATTCACATTCAGCATCGTCCTAGGCTGAAAATCCCGCTGCTGCCACAACCGGCACAACCGCGCCGCTTGTTCTGCCGCATAATCAAAATTTCCTTGCCCTGCTCCCCGCCGGATACCGGTAGCGGAAATCGCCATCGCCGGCAAGCCGAACAAGTACCCTTCCATGGCGGCGGCCACCGTCCCGGAATAGACTACATCCGTGCCTAGATTCGCCCCGTAATTGATCCCGGAAACCACCAGATCCGGCTTTTCCGGCAGCAGTATTTCCATAGCCAGCTTGACACAATCCGCAGGGGTACCGTCGATAGCCCAAGCCCATTGGGTAAGCTCCGAAAAAGACTGGGGATAGGCCCGCAAAGGCACATGGGCGGTAATCCCATGCCCCACGCCGCTTTGCTCCCGGGAAGGCGCGGCAATATAGATCTGTCCCAGCGCAGCCAGACGCCGCGCCAACAACAGCAAGGCCGGCGACTGAATCCCATCATCATTGGTCAGCAGTATTTTCATTGTAATACCCCGATTTCATTCAGCGGCCAATAGCGGAAAATGACTTTACCCTTAATCTCTTTTTCGTTGACAAAAGGCTCCGTCCAATAATGACTGTCAACGCTGTTATTGCGGTTATCGCCCATCATGAAATAACAGTTTTCCGGCACCGTGACCGGCCCATAGGTATACAACGGCTTATCCACCACATACGCTTCTTCCAAAGCCGTTCCGTTGATATAAACCGCGCCATCCTTCACTTCCAGCGTATCGCCGGGCATACCGATCACCCTTTTGACCAGATCAAAGCGGGTATTCAACTCTGCGGGCGCCTTAAACACCACAATGTCGCCGCGCTGGGGCGTATTGCTGGCTAAGTAGGAAAGTTTGCTGAGAATAATCCGATCCGATACCTCTATGGTGGGATACATGGAAGAAGTGGGCACTACC
>CAYOVS010000180.1:0-4050 GCA_964407445.1 uncultured Peptococcaceae bacterium | reverse complement strand
CTATCGGCACTTCTTTTCGCTCTCTGGTTCACTTTCTTTGCGGCGGCTATGTTACAGGCTGGTTTGCGTACTTGGGTGCGGATACGGGCGGCGTTCTAGGCGGGCTGGGTGCTGGTTATGGCCGCATCGCGTTGCTTGCTGGCCTGCTGGTTATCGCCGCATCGCTTCGCTCGCTGGCCTGCTGGCTATCGCCGCATCGCGTTGCTTGCTGGCCTGCTGGTTATGGTCGCATCGCGTTGCTCGCTGGCCTGCTGGTTATCGCCGCATCGCTTCGCTCGCTGGCCTGCTGGTTATGGTCGCATCGCGTTGCTCGCTAGCTTGCCGGTATCGCGCCGCACCGCTTTGCTCGCTGGCCTGCCGGGTATTGCCGCATCGCTTCGCTCGCTGGCCTGCCGGGTTATGTTCTTTTGCAAATTTATTTTAGGAGGTTTTGTGGATGACGGTTTTGGAGGATTGCATTTTTTGCAAGCTGGCCAATGGGGGGTTGCCCTGTGATTTTTTGTATGAGGATGACGATCTTGTGGCCTTTCGGGATATCAGCCCCAAGGCGCCGGTGCACGTTTTGATTATTCCCAAGCAGCATATTGCTTCTTTGGCCGAGGTTACGCCTGCACAGGAGGCTGTTTTGGGGCGCATTTGTCTGGTGGCGCAAAAGCTGGCGGAGTCTTTAGGCTGCGCCGAGAGTGGCTATCGGCTGCTGACCAATTGCCGGGCGGATTCCGGTCAAGAGGTGCCTCATCTTCATTTCCATTTG
This sequence comes from uncultured Peptococcaceae bacterium, assembly GCA_964407445.1. Classification (GTDB taxonomy): domain Bacteria; phylum Bacillota; class Dehalobacteriia; order UBA4068; family UBA4068; genus JAILCQ01. The sequence continues at coordinate 3,296 of CAYOVS010000180.1, read as the reverse complement.
ATCGGCGGGCAATTTTTAGGGCCTTTTTGCACGGAATAGTTGACGGCGGCGGTTTTTTAGGTTATACTTTATTGGTACGCGTCTTTACGCTTTAGGTTTCACGGAGGGAGGGATACTAATGAGTGAAGTTCGAGTTGGCAAAAACGAATCGCTGGACAGCGCCCTCAGGCGTTTTAAACGCACCTGCCAGAAATCAGGCGTTATGGCTGAGATCCGCAAGCACGAGCATTATGAAAAACCCAGCGTCAAAAGAAAAAAGAAGGCTGAAGCAGCCAGAAAGCGCAAATGGAATTAACCAATTTGTGGCTAGCGAAACGGGAACGAATTTATCGTTCCCGTTTTTTTAAAAATAATTTGGAATCAGGGAACAAAATAGGATAGTATGGTATACTATTTTATATAAAACAAAAAATAGTTCTTCCCGGTGTTGGCGTCCAAAGCTTCTGTTGCTTGCGGAGTGCGCCTGCCTTGCCCGGTTTGCCAAGTAGGGGCGGTTTAGGCGGGGGAGCTTTTATGCGATGCCGCGGACAATACGGCTTGTCAGATACAGATCTTGTCAGATACAGATAAGGAGGGTTTTTGATGAAGCGTCTTTGGAGAAGCTTTAGCGCAGCCTTGAGCCTGCTACTGCTGACGGCGCCTGCCGCTTTGGCGGTGGATGTGATCGTGCAGCCCGGGCAGCTTTCCGGGTTTACCTATTGGCTGACTAATCCGGTGGTTTCTACCGTGCTGTTGATTTTGGGCATTGCCGGGATCGTCATCGAGGTGGCTACGGTGGGCAGCTTTGGCATTTTCGGGGTGATCGGTGCCGGCAGCTTTATCCTCTACTTTTTGGGCAATGTTTGGGCGGGTAACGCTGGCGCAGGGCTGATCGCCCTGTTTGTAGCCGGTTTGATTTTGCTGGCGCTGGAGATTTTGGTGATTCCCGGCTTTGGTGTGGCGGGGATCGGCGGGGTGCTGGCCATTGTAATTTCCCTGATTATGGCCGCGCCCAATCCGGGCAGCGCGGTGATTTCGCTGTTGATCGCGATGGTGGCTGCCGCAGTGATCATCTGGTTCACCCTCAAAAACCGGAAAACCCGCAAGGTTTGGAGCAAGCTGGTGCTGTTTACCAAGCAGGAAAACAAGGACGGCTATGTCAGCGCCGATACCGGACTTGCCGCCTTACAGGGGCAAAAGGGCAAGGCCCTGACCACGCTGCGCCCCTCTGGCACCGCCCAGATCGACGGCCGCAAGGTGGATGTGGTTACCCAGGGGGAATTTATCCAGGCTGGGCAAGAGATCGAAGTGCTTTTGGTAGAGGGACAACGGGTGATCGTGCGGGCGACGGAGGATTAACGCCGGTTATCCGGTTGTCGCGCCCGGGCGGATGCCGCCCCGAGTGACGCCGACAATAGGGCTGCTGCGGGCAACGTCCCAATGACAGGCCGCGCTGTGGCAAAATTAAAACGGTTTTTTGTAGTACAATACAATATCATCGCATAAGGAGGTTGCTGTATGGACAATTTGTTTGCTGTTGCCGCCACGTTGGGCACGCCCATGTTAAGCTTTTTGCTGCTGCTCTTCATCATTATCGTGGTGCTGCTGATCATCCTTCGCTTTATCCCGGTGGGGCTGTGGATCTCCGCTCTGGCTGCCGGGGCCAAGGTGGGCATTATTGATCTGATCGGTATGCGCTTGCGCCGGGTATCGCCGGCCAAGATCGTCAATCCGCTGATCAAGGCGGACAAAGCCGGTTTGAGCGTGCCTGTTTCCAAGCTGGAAGCCCATTATCTGGCCGGTGGTAACGTAGACCGGGTGGTCAACGCTCTGATTGCCGCCGAGCGCGCCAATATTCCCCTTTCCTTCGAAAGAGCCGCCGCCATTGATCTGGCCGGGCGCAACGTGCTGGAAGCGGTGCAGATGAGCGTCAACCCCAAGGTGATCGAAACGCCTATCGTGGCTGCCATGGCCATTAACGGCATCGAGCTGAAGGCCAAAGCCAAGGTGACGGTGCGAGCCAATATCGACCGTCTGGTAGGCGGCGCCGGTGAGGAAACCATCATCGCCCGGGTAGGCGAGGGCATCGTCACCACCGTGGGTTCCAGCCAGACCCATAAGGACGTGCTGGAAAATCCGGATCGGATCTCCAAAACCGTGCTGGGCAAAGGTCTGGATGCAGGAACGGCCTTTGAGATCCTATCTATTGATATCGCCGATATCGACGTGGGTCGCAATATCGGCGCCGAGCTGCAAACCGACCAGGCCGAGGCGGATAAGCGGATCGCCCAGGCCAAGGCGGAGGAACGCCGCGCCATGGCTGTGGCACGGGAGCAGGAAATGGTTGCCGCTGTGCAGGAAATGCGCGCAAAAGTGGTGGAAGCCGAGGCCGAGGTGCCCAGAGCGATGGCGGAAGCCTTCCGCAGCGGCCGTTTGGGCGTAATGGATTATTATAATATGATGAATGTGGCTTCCGATACCAAAATGCGGGAGAATATCGCCGGGATGAATCATAACCAACCTGCCGCAAAAGAACCGCCCGCCAAAAAATAAAGGGAGGCGCGTATATGGAAAGTGCAGGCCTAATTATTGTCTTCGCCGTTTTCCTTGTGGTCAGATCCATTTTTGCCTCAATGCGGCAGAGGAATCATGGCCGCGATGCAGTGGAGGAGCAGCGCCGCCGCAAAGAAGAATGGGAGGCGCAGCATCCCCAGGAAGCCCGGGAGCGCCTTGCGGATCAGCGGGAGCACCCCTGGGAAACTTCCGCCCACCGGCAGCAGCCGGTTGCCGCCAACAGACCCCCGGCTATGGCGCAAAAAGCGGAAGCTCCCATTTGCAGCCATGGGCCTACGGCTATGGAGCAAGGGGCGGCTCCTGTTTCCACGCAGACGCCTGCGGCAATGGGGCGGCAGCAGGCTCGCCAGCGGCAGCAGGCGCTGCAACAAAGGCAGCAGGCCTTGCGGCAACAGCAGTTTGCCCAAAAGCAAGCCGCCAAAGCCGGACAAAGCGCCGCCGTCAAATCTCCCGCTGCCGCCATGGAACGCAATATGGGGCAGCCTGCCGCTTCCCAGATTTTTGCCGGCGGTCTTAACCGGCAAGAGCTGGTGACCGGCATCATCCTCTCCGAGGTGCTGGGCCCGCCCCTGGCCAAGCGGGGCAGAAGATTGTAAATTGGTAAAAGACGCGACAAACCCAAGGGTTTGTCGCGTCTTTTTCGCAAACGGTGTGGGGTGATGGAATCGTTGTCCATGACCGGTTTTGGCAAACTTAAAAAGAAGGGAAGAACGAGTTGTACTCATCACAGGTGGGGGCGGCGG
>CAYOVS010000179.1:1270-4067 GCA_964407445.1 uncultured Peptococcaceae bacterium | reverse complement strand
GGCGTCATAGCTGTTGACGATGCCGGAGAGGGTTTTCATACTGCAGGGCGCAACGATCATACCGTCTGTTTGGAAAGAGCCGCTGGAAATAGCGGCAGCCAGATTTTTATCGCTATAATAATAATCAGCCGCCTTGATGACTGTTTCCACATCCATATTTGTTTACATTGCATAGTTCTTGAAGGAGCCTTCCGTCACTACCAAATGTGTTTCTATAGCCGCCTGCTGCTTGAGAGCTTTTAACAGATAATATCCCATAATCACGCCGCTGGCGCCGGATATTCCTACTATAATACGCATGGTTGTTCCTCCAGAATTTATAATCGAAAGCGTGATGAGCTATGGTAAATGGTCTTGAGCGCATGGAACCCAACCAATTCTTTCGTGAAGGAGCCCTGGCAATTTACGGCAATGTGGAGATTGATCGTACCGTAGGCTCCTGTCTGCGTTTTTTGCGCGGACGGGGCTTTGCTGTGGCTAAGATATATGTGCAGGTTTTGGATGTGGAAGCCAGCTTGATCCGCATCCTTACCGTAGCGTCGCCGCAGTCGTCGTGTCAGGTGAACCGCTTGGTGCATATGGATAGCGGAGCGCGGCTCAATCTCAGCCATTCTATCAGCAATGATCATTGGGTGGCTAAAGTGATTGAAGCGCCGGAGCAGCACCCGGTAGCGGTCAATATTGTGAAAGAGGATGAGCTCAGTGGCCGCTCCCTGGCGATTATGCGGCTGCTGATGCAAAACGAGATTATCGGCTCCGCAGCTTTTATCTCTGAGCCAGACTGTCATTTTGATCGGGAGGACGCTGCTTATCTGGCGTTGCTGATGGAGCCGTTAGCCTCTGCGACGATGCTGTCCCTGACATCCATGCAAGTATTGCAAACCAGAGATACGTTGGCCCGCCTCTGCCGCCAGGCGTTAGAAACGCTTAATAGCGAGCAGAGGTATCAGGTTAGCCAACCGGCGCTGTTGCCGAATTGTGCGCCGAAAACAGCAGGAGAGCTGCTGCCGGCAGAGGAAAAAGAGACGCTTTTTCTGGATCAAATCGTCAAAGAACATATTGAAAAGGTATTGCTTCGTACAAACGGCCGGATTCACGGCCCCGGCGGGGCGGCAGAATTATTGGGCGTGAACGCCAATACTCTCCGCAACAAAATGGACAAGCTGCATATTGATTACCGCAAAGAACGCGTACAAAACGGTTAGCTGGATAGGGAGGTTGGCGGGCCGGGATGGTGCTTCGGCCCGCCTAGGAGATAAAAACAGAGCTTACTCTTTTTCTACGGAATTGGGATTTGTAGTTGGCTCAATAGGAGCAGGTTGTGACGGCGCCTTGATGATCATGGACAAGATTGCTGCCAGAAGCAGGAATACGCCGAACAAAATCGTCGCTGGCGTATAAGATGTTTTACTGATCAAGCCGCCGACAAAGGGCCCAAACAACGAGGAGAAGAAACAGTAAGACGTAAATACCAAACCAAAAATGGCGCCGTAGAAACGCACGCCAAAGTATTTACGCACTAAAACCGGGGTGACGGTAAACACGATACCGGTGGTCATGCCGATAATGGACAGAGCTGCTATAGCCAGACCAAAGCTGGTGATGGAGGTCAGGAAGAAGCAGGCAATGCCGCCAAGAAGGAATACCGGCCACATCAGGAGCTGCGGCTTTACCTTGTCTGCCAGAGGGCCTACTACAATACGGATCAGGCCGTTGAACAGGTTAAAGAAGATCAGCAGCATCGCGCCCTGTGCAGCGGTGAAGCCTTGCGAAGCAGAAAGTTTGACCACATGCATTACCAGACCGATGCCAGCCGTGCCGGCCAGCCCCCATATCAACCACAGCAGTTTGAAGGAGGTTGTCGAGGTGGCTTCCTTTACCGTGAAAACAGGCATGCCAGGCGGCATACCGGGCGGTGGGCCGCCTGCCTGAGCACCGGGCGCTCCCGGGGCGGGTGCGCCGCTTTTGGCTGGGCTGGCGGTAAAGAGCGAGAAAAATAACCCCAATAGCAGAATGCCGGCTGCAATTATCATCAATGCGGTGTGATAGCCAAAGCCGGTCAAAAGCGCCCGGTATATTGGCACCATAATCGCAGCGGCGATTCCGAAACAGAGATTGTAGATACCGGAAACCATGCCCGCTTTTTGCGGTGGATACCATTTTTGCACACAGGTGAGTCCGGGGCCAAATACCATGCTGCCGCTGGCTCCTAAAAGTAGACCAGCCGGAAATAAAATTGCCATTCCGTTGGCGCAGGAAAAGCCGAAAATTGCTACGGCAGCAAGAAGGATACCTATTGTAATTGTAAATTTTGAGCCTTTTTTATCTGCCAACTTGCCTGCCATGTAATTGAAGGCGCCCATAGTAAAGAGGGCCAGCGTCATTAGAAGGCCGGTGGTGGCGGCACTGGCGGAGAACATCTCCTGCCACATCGGCGACAAGATGCCAAAGAGCCCAAATACCAGCGAACCGTAGATCCAGGATTCGGCAGAAGCGCCAAATAACGCCTGCTTTTTTCCGTTTAATTGCACAATGCGCCCCCCTTTCAAAGGATAAACGCAGCAACAATATCCGGGGAAAGAAGAGCGGCAGCGCTCTCCTTTCCCGGATACGGCTTAGGTACGGTCAATTAGGTACGGTCAATTAGAAACGGTCAATTAGAAACGGTCGCCAAATTTGGCTTTGCCCTTTGCCATAATATCTAAGTCGTCTACCAGAGTTGGGATCTTGTTGCCGCAGCGGATATATTCTTCTGTGGGCATAGTAGCATCGATGCCCAGCCCAGAGGAGTACATTC
>CAYOVS010000179.1:0-1260 GCA_964407445.1 uncultured Peptococcaceae bacterium | reverse complement strand
CGGCAAAGGCGACAGATGGATCGAGCCATTGGCCTTGAATGCGCGGCATGATGGTAACATCGCGGGAGGCATGTACGCGGGTGGACATTGCCCAATGCACAGCTTCATAATCCCAGATGTCAACATCCTTATCCACAACGATGATATGCTTGTATGGTCCGCGGCTGATGCCCCACAGGGTATTCATTACCTTTTGCGGGTGCCCCTTGAACATCTTGTCGATTTTGACAATGGCTTCATAGGCGGGATTGCAGCGCATATCCAAAATGCCGGGTACCAGGTTTTTCAGCAGTTTGAAGGCTTCGGCCTGATGGGTGCGGCCAACCACATAATGGCTCTCAGAGGGATACCATTGCTCTCTGGTGCCGTGGAAGATGGGGTTTTTGCGATGGGTGATATGTTCGGCAATAAATACCGGCAGCGTGGAGGCTTCGCCGTAATAGCCGGTGTATTCACCGAACCATTCGGTGACCTCATGCTGGCGGTCGCCGGGGTAGATATGGCCTTCAATAACCCACTCGGCCGTGGCCGGTACCATGATATCAATCGTATCGCATTTTACCACTTCGATCGGTTCGCCACGCAAGGCGCCTGCAATCGTCAGTTCGTCAATCCCCGGTGCGGTGCCGATGCCGCCAGCAATTTCCACCAGCGGGTCCACGCCGCAAACCAGCGCCATGGGCATGGGTTTTTCCAGACGCTCCCATTGCTGGAGATGGATGCCGCCATGGGTGGAAGGCGGCGCGCCCCAGCACATCTTGTTCGGTTCTTGTATGCCCATACGATAAATACCCAGGTTTTGTACGCCCTGGAATGGGTCTTTGGTGATGGAGATCAAGAGCGTGCCGGGGAAGGCGGCCTTGTCCTTGATGTGCCATTTTACATTGCAGATTTTGGCTAGGTCGATATCTTTGCCCTCGATGACCTGGTCCTTGCAAGGGCCGGTGGTGACGGTCTTGGTGGGCAGCAGCTTTTCGGTGCGGCGCGCCCATTCGTTATTGTATTGGGCCCAATCCTCTAGGCCCAGCGACCATAAAAAGCGTTTGTCCTCAGCCAGCAAACCGGCTACCATTGGATAGTCCATGTTCTTTATGTTTTCAAAATAGAGGCAAGGTCCAAGTTTCTGTGTGGCGGCACGGGTGGCGTAGTTTACTTCCCACTCCGGATCAATCTCTTCCTTGACATGATCCAGTTGTCCCCGTTCTTCCAAAAAGGCCAAGAATTCACGCATGTCTTTCCAGTTGGCTTTCAATTCCATTT
>CAYOVS010000178.1:0-4120 GCA_964407445.1 uncultured Peptococcaceae bacterium | reverse complement strand
AATACTACAGATTAAAAGGAGGAGCAAAATATGAGTGATTATCAAAAACTGACCAACGAAGTAGGCGCACCGGTTGCAGATAATGAAAACGCGATCACCGCAGGCCCCAGAGGACCGGTAGTGATGCAGGACGTATGGCTGATGGAAAAAATGGCGCATTTCAACCGCGAGGTTATCCCGGAACGGCGGATGCATGCCAAAGGCTGGGGGGCGCACGGCAAATTTACCGTTACCGGCGATATTTCTCAATATACCAAAGCCAAGGTATTGCAGCCCAATACCGTAACCGAAACCTTTGTGCGATTTTCCACCGTGGCCGGCGAAAGAGGCGCTGCCGACACCGAACGGGATATCCGGGGCTTTGCCTGCAAATTTTACACAGAGGAAGGCAACTGGGATCTGGTTGGCAACAATACACCCACCTTTTTTATCCGCGATGTACATAATTTTTCCGATTTGAACCGGGCTGTCAAGCGGGATCCCCGCACCGGCCGCCGTTCTGCCCAAAACAACTGGGATTTTTGGACGTTGCTGCCGGAAACCTTCCATCAAACCACCATCGTGATGAGCGACAGAGGCATCCCCGCCTCCTTCCGCAACATGCATGTATACGGGGAGCATACGTTCAGCTTTTACAATGCGCAAAATCAGCGGGTATGGTGCAAATTCCATCTGCATACCCAGCAGGGCATCAAGAACCTTACAGATGCCGAAGCAGAGAAAATCGCCGGCATGGATCGGGAATACCACGGCAAGGATTTATACGAAGCCATCGAGCGGGGCGATTACCCCAAATGGACCATGTATGTACAGATCATGACCGAGGAACAAGCCCAAAAGCATTACGAAAACCCCTTTGATATCACCAAAATTTGGCGGCATAAGGAATTCCCCTTGATCGAGGTTGGTGTGCTGGAGCTAAACCGCAACCCGGAAAATTATTTTGCCGAGGTGGAACAGGCTGCCTTTACCCCGGCCCATGTAGTGCCCGGCATCGGCTTTAGCCCAGACCGTTTTCTTCAGGGTCGCTTGTTTGCCTATGGGGATGCCCAGCGCTACCGTTTGGGCGTCAACCATAATCTGATCCCCGTCAATCAGGCCAAATGCCAAGTCAATCAATATCACCGGGACGGCGCCATGCGGGTAGACGGCAATTACGGCGGCGCACCCGCCTATACGCCCAACAGCTACGGCGCTTGGACTGCCCAACCGGAGGTGATGGAGCCGCCGCTGGATCTGGAAGGCGCGATGTACCGCTATGATCCCAAAGACGATCCCACCGACGATAATTTTAGAGCCGGTGGAGACTTATACCGGTTGATGACGGAGGACAAGAAGCAGCTTTTGATCGAAAACACTGCCCGCAATATCGCTTCTGTTACCGAAAACATCAAATATCGCCATGCGGTGCACTGCTATCAGGCCGATCCGGACTATGGCAAACGAATCACCGCCGCCATGGGACTTTCGATGGCCAAGGTAGAAGAACTGGCCAAACTGGACAACAACGGTCTGATCACAGCTACGCTATCTTAAGAGTTATCCAAAAGCAATATTGTTCCCATCTGCACACCACAAAGGGCTGCCGCATTTCTGCGGCAGCCCTTTGTTTCGCTGCAATCCAAAGATAAATTTATTCCTCGCTGCATTTATTGCTGCTTTGCTTTTCTAAAAAGCTGCGCAGGCTCTCGGCAATCAACGGCACAGCCTCAATCGCCTTATCCAGGGGCGTAGCCCCACAAACCGGAATCAGCCGCACCTGCTCCTGGCAAACCACTAAAAAGCCGACCGGCTGCACGCTGATTCCGGCGCCACTGCCACCGGCAAAAGGACGGCTATCCATAGTCATACGGCCATACTCCCCGCCGCCCGCAATAAAACCGCAGCTTACCCTGGATACCGGAATCACCGAAACGCCATCGGCACTTTCAATAATATCCCCTACGATCGTATTCACATCCAGCATGGAGCGGATACTATCCATAGCTGTTTCCATCAATTTTTCAATTTCATGCTCTCCAGACATGGCAATTCTCCTTATCCATCAGGCAAGCACTGATCGAGAAGACATAGAGTGCTTTGTTACGCAATGCACCAATATCTTTTAGAGATCAACGTTTGCCAGACTTTTACCGATAATATCACCAAAACTAACGCTAAATATGCATTCCCCTTGTAAAAATAAGCCTTTTTGCTGATGATCCAGCGCCACATCCAGCCTTGGTTCCTTTAAAGTATCACTAAGCCTGGTTTGCACCAACGCCGCCGCCATGCCCAAAGCAGCATATAAGCCACCGCACAGCAATGCCGCCGCCGCAGGATTATCGCCGTAGCCCAGCTTCACCCGAATATCCACCTGATACCAACGGGAAGCCCGCAAAAGATGGCGGGTCAGTTTCCCCGGACTAACGCCAACGGATGGATTGAGACTGATCGGTTTTTGCCGCAACAACAACGGTCGGCTGTAGCCCCCAAAAACCCGGGGCAGCCACCACAGCCGCCAACCGCCGGGAACCAGAGCCAATTTAAAAGTCAGCGGGTAGCATAGTCCAAACAACAGCAGGAATATAATCGTTGCAATCAGCAAAAAAACACCGCCCTTGTCACAAGCTGTCTACGTGCTAGCTTGCCCCAAAAGCGGTGCATTATGAATCATTTGAAAGGATATTGCAATCAAATCTGCGAAAACAACCTGCTACTCTCTGGAACGGAGGGTGGGGAACAAAATCACGTCACGGATGGAGGCTGCATCGGTCAGATACATCACCAGCCGGTCAATGCCGATGCCCAAACCACCGGTAGGCGGCAGGCCATACTCCAAGGCGCGCAGGAAATCTTCATCGGTTTCGTTGGCCTCCTCGTCCCCATTGGCTCTTTGCTCCATTTGCTTTTCAAAACGACCACGCTGGTCGATGGGATCGTTCAGCTCGCTATAGGCATTGGCCAGCTCCCGCCCATATACAAAGGCTTCGAAGCGGTAAACAAAATTGGGATCATCGCTTTTACGCTTGACCAGAGGAGAAATTTCAATAGGATAATCCATGATAAAGGTAGGCTGAATCAAATTATGCTCTACCTTTTCTTCAAAGATCAGGTTGATCACATTGCCCCGGCTCATTTCCTCGCCAACCTCCAGGCCAACGGCTTCCGCCGCTTGTCTGGCACTTTGGTCATCCTTGATTTCGTTAAAATCAATGCCCGCATACTGCTTGATTGCATCAAACATGGTCACTCGCCGCCAAGGCGTAGCAAAACTGATTTCCGTCCCCTGATAATTGACCACATCCGTTCCTAAAACCTGCTTGGCTACGGTGGAAATCATCGTTTCCGTTATTTCCATCATGCCATAATAATCGCTATAGGCTTGATACAGCTCCAGCAGGGTAAATTCGGGATTATGCCGGATAGAAATACCTTCGTTGCGGAAGACCCGGCCGATTTCATAGACGCGCTCCATACCACCAACGATCAGCCGTTTCAGATGCAGCTCCAGGGCAATACGCATGTAAAGGTCGATATCCAAAGCATTATGATGGGTGATAAAGGGTCTGGCCGCAGCACCGCCGGCAATATTGTGCAGCGTAGGCGTTTCCACTTCCAAAAAGCCCCGCCCCTCCAAAAAGCTGCGGATACCGCTGATCACCTTGCTGCGGATCACAAAAGCATCCTTCACCTGCGGATTGACGATCAAATCCAGATACCGCTGCCGATAACGCAGCTCTACGTCAGTTAAACCATGCCATTTTTCCGGCAGAGGACGCAGACACTTGGTCAAAAAGGTCAATTGCTGGGCTTTGACCGAGATTTCGCCACGGTGGGTGCGAAAGACCTCACCACCGATGCCGATGATATCGCCGATATCCCATAGCTTGAGCTGTTTAAACTGCTCTTCGCCAACCTCGTCCAGCTTGACATAAATCTGAATCTGCCCTTCTTTATCGGCCAAAACCACAAAGCAAGCCTTGCCGTGACCGCGAATGGCCATGATCCGCCCGGCTACCACCGCCTGCTGTCCTTCCATGGCCTCAAAATTTTCGGTAATCTGTGCCGTGGAATGGGTACGTTCAAAACGCTGACCATAGGGGTCGATACCCATCGCCTTCAACTCTTCCAGCTTTTG
>CAYOVS010000177.1:0-4128 GCA_964407445.1 uncultured Peptococcaceae bacterium | reverse complement strand
AACAACTTACTATGAGCCAGCTTATGAATGCGCATCGCGGGAGGTATTACATTATGTCCAAAGCGAAGCCTTGATCAAGCTGGTGGAGGCCAATTATTACAATGTGCCTCTGATGCGCCGCCGGATGGATGATATGGGTCTGCTGCCTGGGGATATCAAGTCTATTGATGATATCAGCAAGCTGCCCTTTACCACAAAGACTGATTTGCGGGACACCTATCCTTTTGGCATGTTCGCTGTCAATAATTCCGAATTGGTGCGGATCCATGCGTCTTCCGGTACCACCGGCAAACAGACGGTGGTGGGCTATACGGCAGGGGATATTAAAAACTGGTCCCGTGGCGCGGCTCGGGCGATTGTCAGCGCCGGCGGCAGCAAGGAGGATATGATTCATATTTCCTACGGCTACGGGCTGTTCACCGGCGGTCTGGGCTTACATTACGGCGCCGAGCTGTTGGGTGCTACCGCAGTGCCGGTATCCTCCGGCAATACCAAGCGGCAGGTGCAGATCATGCTGGATTACGGCTCCGATATTCTTTGCTGCACCCCTTCCTATGCCTTGCATATTGGCGAAACCGTGCGGGATATGGGCATCGACCCTAAAGATCTAAAGCTGCGGGGCGGGATCTTCGGCGCGGAGCCCTGGTCCGAGAATATGCGGCTGGAAATTGAAAGACTGCTGTCCATCAAGGCCTATGATATTTACGGTTTGTCAGAGATCGCCGGCCCCGGCGTGGCGGCGGAATGCCGCGCCCAAAAGGGTTTGCACATCAATGAGGATTTGTTCTTCCCCGAGGTGATCGATCCCAATACCGGTGAACCCTTGGCCGACGGCGTTTATGGGGAGCTGGCGTTCACCTGCATTGGCAAGGAGGCGCTGCCGCTGATGCGGTATCGCACCCGGGATATTTGCAAGCTGGATCACAGTGTTTGCGAATGCGGCCGTACTTTGGTGCGGATGAGCAAGCCCAAGGGACGTACCGACGATATGCTGATCATCCGCGGCATCAATGTGTTTCCCTCGCAGATCGAATCTGTGTTATTGGAGCTGGGAATGGATCCCAACTATTTCATCATTGTGGACAGAAAGAACAATCTGGATACTATGGAGGTGCAGGTGGAGTTGACGGACGAGATGTTCTCCGATACCGTCCGGGATATGCAAAGTGTCAAGAACCGGATTGCCGCCGCTTTGCAGAGCACGCTGAACATTGTTGCCCAGATCAAGCTGCTGGAGCCCAAGTCTTTGCCGCGTTTTGAAGGTAAAGCGGTGCGGGTGAAGGACAATCGGCAATTTTAAGGAGGGTTTAGCATGGCAATCAGCCAGATATCTGTTTTTGTAGAAAACAAGCCCGGCCGGATGGCGAAAATTACCGGCGTGTTGGCAGAGTGCGGCGTGGATATTCGGGCCTTGTCTTTGGCCGATACCAACGATTTTGGCATTTTGCGGATGATCGTGGATCAGCCCGATAAAGCGGTGGCTTGTCTGAAGGAAGCCAATATCACCGCATCCATCACCCAGGTGATCGGCATCGGCATCACCGATAAGCCGGGGGAGTTTTCCAAAGCCCTGGAAAAGCTGGGCGCGGTAGGAATTGATGTGGAATATATGTACGCTTTTCTCAGCCGGGATTCCGGCAAAGCCTTTGTCATCTTGCGGGTGAAGGAAATCGAGCAGGCCACAGAAGTGCTGCGGCAAAACGGCGTCACCATTCTTGAAGCCCAGCAGGTGCATGGCATGTAAGACTGCAAATTTTTGCGGTGAAAATTTAATAATAAATATAATAATAGGAAAAGATGCAATCCCGGAAATTTGGGGATCGCATCTTTTTTTGTGGAAAATTAACAGATATTTATTGACAATTGTCAGACTAAATATATAATGTAAGCCATAGAGATGTAGTGATGTTTCGCTGGGGTAGAGCCTTTCCCGGCGATGGGGATAACCTAGCAGAAGAGCAAAGCTTCTTTTGACTGCCGGTGAAAGGAGGGTCGAGAATTAATACTTATTTTGCAACCAAAAATAACTTAATTGGCGACCCTTCCGGTTGCCAACAGTTCAAAAGGAGTGTGTGTGATGCAAAATTGCGAAAGCAAGCGGGTTGATACCGATGTTTTGGTGATCGGTAGCGGCATGGCTGGATTACGCGCTGCCATCGAGGCCAAAAGAGCCGGTTTGGACGTTTTGCTGGTGGACAAAAGCGTGTTGGGTCGCGCCTCCAGCTCCGTCTATGCCGGGGGTTTGGGTCTGGAAATTATTCCCGAGCATTTGCCCTACCACGGCGCCAAGCCAGGACAAAAATTTGCCGATTATTTTAACGGTTCTATCGAGGACATCTTTCAAAAGATGGTCACCGAGGGGGTTTCCATCGGCTGGGGCTATCCGTACATAGACAATCAGCGTATTTTGATGACCGTAGCTGCGGATTATAAAATCCGTCAAGAGGAGCTGCGGGATTTTGGCGTGGAAGATCCCTATTCTTTGCACTTTATCGGCAGGCCGGTTTCTATGGGCGTGCCTATTATCATGCCCTTGGTGGAGCATTTTAAGAAAATCGGTGGCCGTACCTTGATCAAGACGGTGTTGATTGACTTGATCCGCCAAGATAACGCGGTGGTTGGCGCGATTGGCTTTGAGATGTCCACCGGTAAATTTGTGACTATCACCGCCAAAACCACGATTATCGCCACCGGCGGCTCCGCCCAATGCTATAAACGGACGTATTCTCCCACCCGGATCACCGGGGACGGCTATGCGCTGGCCTATCGAGCCGGTGCGGAGCTGTGGGAAATGGAGCTGGTGGCTTTTTGCAACTGGACCATAGCGGAAAAAGGCTGTCCTCAGTGGTGGATGCCATTTTCCTATGGCCGGGTGTCCGGCGTGCTGCGCAATGCCCAGGGTGAAGCCTTCTTTGAGAAATACGCCAAAAAGTACGGCTGGCTGGGACCCAACGCCACACTGGATGAAAACGATGTGATGGATGTGCGCTATGATAAGCCCTTGACCGAGCTGGATCATTACTTCTGGCGGGCGGTTTCCATGGAGGTGCGGGAAGGCCGGGGCGATGAGGGCTCCTGCTTTATGGATTTCCGCCATGTGCCGGAGGACAGATGGTTCTATGAAAACGATGGTATCACTGCGATGAATGAAATGCGCAGCTTTGATTGGAAAAACAAAATGCTGCATATGGGGCCTGCGGCAGAAAAACAGGCCGGCGGCATTTGGACGGATGAATATTTCCAATCCAGCGTTAAGGGGTTGTTTGCGGCAGGGGAGGCTGCCACCGGTATTTCGATGCCCTTCTGCATCGTATCGGGAGCCTGCGCCGGGCGGTATGCCGCTTGGCAGGCCAAGGATACCGCTCCTATAGAATTAAATGAGCAAACCTTAGCATGGATCGGCGAAAAACGACAGGACGCCTTTGGTAAATATCAAGGCGAAGCCGGTGCGCCCTTGCATCCCCGGCAGATCAAGCAAGCGGTCAAGGAGGCGATGTGGCAGTATGTGGGGCCCATCAGGACCAGGGAGGAGCTGGATAGTGCTTTGGATGAACTGAATCGCATCGAGGAAGAGCTGCTACCCTCCATGCGGGCGGAGAACACCTTTGCGTTGCGGGAAGCCCATGAGGCAAGCAATATGGTGATGGTGTCGAAGATGATTGCCAAATCCGCGCTATGCCGCACGGAAAGCCGTGGTTTGCACAGACGACTGGATTTCCCGGAGGAGGATAACAAAAATTGGCTGCAAAACCTGCTGCTAAAAGCGGATGCGCAGGGAGAAATGGAGCTGTATACCCGTCCGGTGAACCTGATTTGGTCTAAGCCCGAATAAGCTTGTTATCCGGCCTGACAGGAAAGGAGTGCAAAGAATGTTCGATTATCGACTGGAAATAGCGGAAGACAAATGCACCGGCTGCGGCCTGTGCGCAGAGGTTTGCCCGGTGATGGCACTGGATTTTGATCCCAAAAGGAACAAAGCGTATGTGTTTGCCCTGGATCAGTGTTTGATCTGCCATCAATGTCTGGATGTTTGTCCGGCGGGCGCGGTGATTATGGAAGGCGGATATTGGGTAGAGGATATCCGTACAAGCTAATAGATATAGGCGGACGTTTTTGATTAAAGACGTC
>CAYOVS010000176.1:1390-4129 GCA_964407445.1 uncultured Peptococcaceae bacterium | reverse complement strand
GTTTAGTTTGAGAGAGGCAGACTTTTTTTTGTTCATATTCATACCACCCATCAAACTTTTTCAACAGTCTTCTCACCGATAATACCTTCCGGCTTGAAGATGATGAACAAAACAACGACAACAAAAGCAATAATACTGGAAAAAGCAGAACCACCCGGAATATATCCGGCAATAAATACCTCAACAAAGGCCAAAAGCATCCCGCCAAGTACAGCTCCCCAAGTATTGCGCAAGCCACCGACAACCGCCGCAGAAAAACCTTTGACGCCATACATGGAACCGTTACTAAAACTCATCATTGTCTGATAACTGCCCAGCAAGAAACCGCCAAGCGAAAGAATAATGCCGCCAATGACAAAGGTAATTACAATCGTCCGAGAAACATTGATACCGGTCATCAACGATAGCTCTTTATTTTGGGAAATGGCCTGCATAGAAAGGCCCATTTTCGTTTTATTCAAGAAAAAAAATAACAAAAGCAGAATGCCGGCTGTTACTGCAACAATAATAATATTGCGGGTAGTAATCGAACCACCTAACGATAATAACGCAGGAAATCCTTGTGGATTACGACCACTTACAACCAAAACCGCATCCGCTCCGGCAACGGCTGTAGATAATCCATTGGTGATCGGCATAAAAAATAAACCGATCAATTCTTTAATTACAGTGCCCAATGCAATCGTAGAAAGCAAAGGCATTAAGGCATTGGCTTTTTCAAAAGGCTTAATTGATACCCGATGTGCAAGTAAGCCTAATGCGGCACAAATAACCGCACCAATAATCAGCAAAGAAAGAATGACAAACAATAAGGGCCAAGCACCGACCATGCCAACACTTTGCATGATCGTGTAAGCACCCAGAATAGCAAAGGTACCAAAAATTGCAATATCACCACAACAAAATACGACAACATCCATTACCCCAAAAAACAAGGAGAACCCAATCGCTACCAAGGTGTATGTACAACCAAGTAAAATTGCACTAAACACCAAATCCAAAAAATACATCATCTAACAAGGCCAACTCCTTTCAAAGAAGGATGAAAAGCATTTGGGGAAGCGGGGAAACCCCGCCTCCCCAAAGTAGAGCAAATTTATTTATTTACCGCCAAAGGCCCGCGCACCGGTAGCATAGTCAGAATTAATATAATTGACCCATTCACCGTTCTGAACCACATTGAGGTAAGTAGCAACATTGGTAGTTTGACCAATCTCGTCAAAAGTAGTGGTACCGAAAATACCGGTGGTCTCACTATCCTTGATCGCATCTACCATCAATTCGGGAGTAGGCGCATCACCGCAGGCGCCAAGGGCATTAAGCATAATCAAAGCAGCTTCATAAGCATAAGGGGTATAAGCGCCGATCGGTTCGGAGAACCCGGCCGCGTTATAAGCCTCAACGAATTTGACGCCAGCTTCATTGGTGGAAAGATCAACGCCGGGGCTGACAACCAAAGCACCTTCAGCAGCATCCGCACCGATCTTCAGGAAGTCGGGGGTCTTCATACCGGAAATACCGGCAAAAAGGATATCAGTAACGCCAGCTTCATAAAGCTGTAATTTCAGTTTGGAAGCAATGGCCACGGTAGAACCGCAATATACGGCTTTGGCGCCACTCTCTTTGATCTTAGCAACCTGCGCAGAGAAATCCTGTGCATCTTCCTGAACCAATTCGGAACCTAAAGCTTTCAAGCCACGGGATTCCAGTTCAGCATTGAAAACCTCCAGGTTGCCTTGGCCGTAGTCGGAAAGATCGGAAACCAGGAACCAATCGGTATAGCCCAGATCATCCAATACCACGGCGGCAGAAGCAGAATTTTCCTGTCCGGCGGTAGGCGCGGAACGGGTAATCCAAGGATAGTTTTCGGCGGAAGTCAGAGAGTCACGGATAGCACCCCAAATCAGCAGCGGAATCTCAGCATCCTTGAACACTGCAGAAGCAGCTTCGGCGGGGCCGGAATTCCAGAAACCGGAAGCAGCAACAACCTGCTGATCCGCAACAACCTTCTGAGCGCCGGCAACAGCAACAGAGTCAGTGGACTGATCGTCAATGACAATCAGCTCGATCTTATAAGGAAATTGGCCGGAAGCATTGGCTGCATCAATCGCCATCTGGAAAGCATTCCGAGCGCCGCAACCTTCGGCAGCATTTTCACCAGTAATCGGCGCAAAGAAACCGATTTTCACAACCTCGGCAGCGGCAGCACCGTCACCGGTATCGCTGCCGGTATCAGCCGCTGGCTGACTGCAGCCTGTAAATACCAGAGCTACGGCCATTAAAGCAACTAACATCAGCAGTAAAACTTTAGACTTTTTGAACATCATCATTCCTCCTTTTACTTTCTCCTTTTATGTGATTTGCGTTTCGCAAGAATCACCTGCATTACATAACGGGATTTTCAACAAATTCGCTTTCTTTCAGCTGATCACCAGAGCCGGAAAATACAATAGCGCCTTTTTGGATCACATAGCCGCTGCCGGATACGGATAACGCCTTGGTAGCATTCTGCTCAACCAAAAGAATCGTCATTTTTTCATCCCGCAAACGTTTAATAATTTCAAAAACTTCTTCAACCATAATCGGCGCCAACCCTAAAGATGGCTCATCCAAAATCAGCAGCTTAGGTTTATTGATTACAGAGCGGGCAATCGCCAGCATGGTGCGCTCACCACCGGACAATGTGCCAGCCTTTTGCTGCAAGCGGTTTTTTAATACCGGGAACGACTGATAAATTTC
>CAYOVS010000176.1:0-1380 GCA_964407445.1 uncultured Peptococcaceae bacterium | reverse complement strand
TAATTTTCTTCAAATCTTTGATTCTACACAGCAGAATCGTTGATATAAAAGGCGCCCATTTTCAAATTGGTCTCCACCGTCATTTTAGGAAACGTACCGGACGCTGCTGCAGATAAAGCGATCCCGCCTTCGACCCTTTTATGGGTAGGCCAATCATCAATTGAAACACCGTTCAATTTCATCGTACCGGAATCGGCTTTGACCATATTGAGAATTGCCTTAACCAAGGTTGTCTTTCCGGAACCATTAGCACCTAAAACGCAGCTAACCTCTCCTTCTGCAATATCCAAATTCACATCCATCAACATGGGAATCCGGCCATAGCTGGTATGCAATCCTTTGATCTCCAACATTGTACTCATACGGCCGCACCTCCCAAATATGCGCTGATAACATCGGGATCGCTTACCACATCTTTATAAACACCTTCTGCAATTTTCATTCCGGCATTGAACACAACGATTCTTTGTGGAACCGTTTCCATAACCTTCATATCGTGCTCAATAATAATAATGCAAATGTCCTGCATTTTTTCTTTAATTTTGCGGATATCGTCCATCATGCTCATGGTTTCTTCATCATTCAGACCAGCGGTTGGCTCATCCAGCAGCAAAATAGCAGGATGCCCTACCAAAGCGCGGCTGATTTCAATGCGCCTCCGGTCGATATGGGGGATATTTTTGGTAAGCTCATAGCGGCGATCCAACAGCTTTGGGTTGAAATAGCTGAGCATATCCATACATTCCTGGACACCTTCGTAAATGATGCCGTTCGTTTTTTTCGGTTTAAATACTACATCAAAAAAGTTGGTTTGCTGCTTGGTGGAAAGTCCAACTAAAATATTATCCACCACGGACAAATCCCAACATAATCTGCTGGACTGATATGTACGCGCCATACCTTTCTGAAAAATTTCATACGGCTTCAAACCGGTAATATCCTCGTCTTTCAGCTTTACTGTTCCTTTGGTTGCTGGATAAATGCCACTGATGATGTTGAGGAAGGTGGTTTTACCCGAACCATTCGGACCAATCAAGCCGACGATCTCCTGTGCGTCAATCACAAAATTAACATCCTTGACCGCCCAAAGACCCCCAAAGTTGATTGAAAGATCCTTTGTTTCCAATAATGCCATTAAACAAAATCCCTCCTCACAAATAAATTTCTTGATTATCTTCATTGCCGCTTCATTGCCATGTTTTACCATGATAGCATAAGACCGCAACCAGACAATGACTAAAAACTTTCTATTCCCAATCCGTTATTCCTGCAAAATAAAAAAAAATATTCTTTTAATTTTTATCTTATCTTTATAATAAATCATATTTTACAAAAAAACAAACAAAAAACTACGACAAATCTTCTTTTTCAACAACAATA
>CAYOVS010000175.1:0-4152 GCA_964407445.1 uncultured Peptococcaceae bacterium | reverse complement strand
AGGGGTGGTGAGCGTGCAAAATTACCTGGATTATTTGACTCCATTTCAACGGTAGCGGGCTTGGGTCGCAGGGTAGGGAATGGTGCCGCAGTGTGCCGCAGTGTGGCGCATTGCAGCTGTGCCGCTGCGTTGTTGGGCAACGGCCTTTAGCCTTGCAGTAGCAAAACCTTTTCTGGCTTGACCGCCAGATAAGCGGGGAGCGGCGCGTCTTCCTGGGGGCGGGGAAATTTCCACCACAGGGTTTCCGGGCCTGCCGCTTTGAAGATGATATTGCGTTCAAAGGGGCCGTCATGGGTTTCTGTCGGGGTGATGGCGATGCTGTTTGCCGCATCGGCTTGTGCCGGATAAAAATCGTGGGCACGAATGCCGACGGCGCTGATTTCCGGGGTTACCGGTTCCGCTGCGGTCAGCCGCACGCCCCAATCCAATGCATCCACCTGATATTCGCTGTGCTTGCTGGCGCGGGAGATGTTTTTGCAGCCGGTGAGTCTGGCGGTTTTGCGATGGCCGGGGGAGGCAAACAAGGCTTTCATATCCCCTTGGTCAATCTTTTGGCCATGATCCAGGATCAGCAGAGTATCGCAGATCTTGTAAACCTCGTCCCGGTTATGGGTAACCAGCATCACATCATCGCCCCAGTTGCGCAGTACCTCGGATAGCTGCAAGTGCAGCTGCTCCTTTAGGTATTCGTCCAAGGCGGCAAAGGGCTCGTCCAAAAGAATGATCTCCGGCTGGTAGGCTAAAATACGGGCCAAAGCCACCCGCTGCTGCTGCCCGCCGGAAAGCTGCCCCGGGTAGCGTTCTTCCAAGCCCTGTAAATGCAGCAGGTCAAGCAGCTGCCGGATGCGGGGATGGCGGCGGGCTTCCTGTTTGGTCAGAGAGAGGCCGCAGGCAATGTTATCCACCACCGTCAGATGGGGGAACAAGGCGTAGCTTTGAAACAAATAGCCCACCTTGCGCTGCTGTGGTTTGAGATCGATCTTTTTTTCGCTGTCAAAGAGGGTGCGGCCATTTAAGACAATCCGTCCCTGATCCGGGCGAACGATACCGGCAATGCATTTGAGGGTCATGCTTTTGCCGCAACCGGAAGCGCCCAGAATGCCCAATTTGCCATGATGATTTTCAAAATCCAGCTCCAGGCGAAAGCCACGGAGATTTTTTTTTGCTGTAAATTCGATGCTCATTTTTCTGCCCTCTGCTTATATTTACTCTCTCTGGCGCTGAAATAATTCATCCCAACCACAACCACAAAGCAAATCGCCACCAAAATGGCCACATAGCCGTAAGCCCCCTCCATATCATTGGCGGCTACCTTAGAGTATACCGCCAAAGGCAGGGTGCGGGTTTTCCCGGCGATATTCCCGGCGATCATGGCGGTGGCGCCAAACTCGCCCAGCCCTCTGGCATAGGCCAGAACGCCGCCGGCAGCGATGCCGGGACGAGCCAGCGGCATGACCACCTGCCAAAAGATTCTTCGCTCGGACATGCCCAAGGTGCGGGCGGCGCAGATCACATCTGCATCTACCTGCTCAAAAGCGGCTCTGGCCGAGCGATACATCAGCGGAAAGCTGATCACTGCCGCGGCCAGTACGGTTGCGCCCCAAGAAAAGGGCACCTTGGCCCCGAAAAATTCCACCAAAAAGCTGCCCACCAGCCGGTTGACCCCAAAAATATAGAGCAAAAAGAAGCCCGCTACCGTGGGGGGCAGTACCAGCGGCAGGGTCAGCAGACCGTCAATCACCATTTTCAGTTTTTCCCGGCGCAGCGCTACCACCAGTCGGGCGGCATAAACGCCGCAAAAAAAGGTGACGATGATCGAAAGAGCGGCGGTTTTCATTGAGATCAGGATGGGTGTGATATCCATTTTGGTTTCCTTTCTGGCGGCAGGTTGTCCTTACCGATACCATTCCACTTGTAGGTGGGGCTGTAGAGCTTGGCTTGCTTGCCGCAGCCACAAAGTGCGGTGCTGCCGGACAGTACCTTGAATCGGCTACGGAAAAAGCAAAAGGGCGGAGTGTGGACTCTGCCCTTTTGCGTGAAAGCAACTGTGAGGATTGTGAATTATAGATTGGAGGTAAATCCGGCTGCCTCAAAAATGGCAATCGCTTCATCGCTCTTTAAGAAATCGACAAACAGTTGTGCAGCTTCTTTGTTGGCGGAGTTGGTGACGACGCCTACGGGATAAATGACCTTGGTTGTCAGCGCTTGGGCAGGCGCCTCTGTAATCACGGCAACCCCGTCATTGCTAGCCGCGTCGGTGGCGTAGACAACGCCGATATCCGCGCTACCTTCGGCAACCCAGGAGAGCACTTCGGTGACATTGGTGCCCAAGGAAGCTTTGGCGGAAACCTGATCCCAGATCCCCAGGTTGGTAAAGATTTCTTGTGCATATTGGCCAGCCGGTACCGATTCGGGATCGCCGATGGCGATGACGGCAGCGTCGGCAGCATTTTCAAAGCCGGCAATGCCGGAAGGCGTAGAGGCAGGCTCGATCAAGACGATTTTGTTTTCCAAAAGCTCCACTACGGAATCCGCATCTACCAAAGCAGATTCAACCAGTGCGTTCATTTGTTTTGTAGCTGCGGACATAAACACGTCGGCGGCAAGTCCTTCTTCAATCTGGGTTTGCAGTTTGCCGGAGCTGTCATAGGTGCCTTCTACGGTGATCCAATCATATTTGGCTTGGAAAGCAGGAATCAGCTCATTAACATAGGTATTTTCCAAGGAAGCGGCAGCAGCAACCATGATGGTAACCGGTTCCTTGGCAGTTGCCTCATTAGCGCCGTCTGCCGTGGTAATATCCGCCGGAGTATCCCCAGGGGTATCCTGACTGCATGCGGCAAAAGTAAACAACATGGCAACCGCCAGTAACACAACAAACAATTTTTTCATCTTTTTTCTCCCTTCGAGTTCTTGCAGATTATGCTTGCTATATCTTTGTGCAACGCTGTGATCAAAAATAGGATTATTTACCCTTGCCAAAACCGCAATTGGGAAAGGTGCATACCGGGCAGTTCAGACACAAGCCGCCTTCGCCAAGGGCGGATAACTCCGCTGCGGTGATCGGGTCTTTGGCCAGCAGCCGGGGCAAGACCAAATCAAAAATGGTACGTCCCGCATACATGACGCAGCCGGGCAATCCCAAAACCGGCACGCCTTGCAGATAGGAAAGCAGGAACATGGCGCCGGGCAAAACCGGGGAACCGTAGCTGATAATCTCCGCACCGCTGTTTTTGATGGCAAGGGGCGTGCGGTCATCTGGATCTACGCTCATGCCGCCGGTGCAGATCACCATTTCTGCGCCTTGTTCCACCATTTGTCGGATAGCGATGCTGATTTTTTGGTCATTATCGTCAAAGGTTTGATGAAAAACCATTTCCGCTCCATACTCATGCAGTTTTTCTTCTACAACTGGCGTAAAAGTATCTTGGATGCGACCGAGGAAAACTTCGCTGCCGGTGGTGATCACGCCAATTTTTTTTAGTTGATAGGGCAGAATACGCAGCAAAGGTTCCGAACCTACCTGTGCCAGCACCTTGTCCAGCTTTTCCTGCGCAATCAGCAAGGGAATGATTCTGGTGCCAGCTAGCTTGTCTCCCGCTTTAATTGGCGTATTGCCATGACGAGCCGCGATCATCATTTCGCCTGCTTGATTTATCAGCTTCAGCCGGGCAGAATCCAGCTTGAGCAGGCCGTCTACTTCGGCATAGGCGTCGATCTTGCCTTCTTTGGGGCCGCTGGGGCAAATGTGCTGGTTTTTGAGCAGACTCCATAGCAATTGTGCCCCCTCGTCTTCGTGTAGCATCCCCGGCTGTTTTTCCCAAACATATAAATGTTCTTTACCCAGCGAAAGTAAAAGGGGAATATCCTCGGCAGTCACAACATGTCCCTTGCGAAAACGGGCGTCTTTGGTTTCGCCGCGGATGATCTGGGTAATATCATGGCAGAGAATATGCCCTTCCGCCTGGGTTGTGGCAATTAATTTCACAGCAAAGCCTCCTTTGGATGCTTCCGTTATATTAATAGGTGTGTTCCATAGTGCAATTGCACTATGAGCCTTTATTCCAACATGAGTATTATATCCATGTAAATATAATCTGTCAAGAGGATTATCATGGGAAATCTTATGAAACCTCTTGTTCTTTAGAAAAG
>CAYOVS010000174.1:0-4160 GCA_964407445.1 uncultured Peptococcaceae bacterium | reverse complement strand
ATGCGAACATAATGTCCTGTAGCCAAAAAATCCGCATTAGTCTGCTGCAACAGCGGCATCAGGCAAGCAAACTTCAAACGAGGATTGCAAAGCACACAAGGATTCGGCGTACAGCCATGCAAATAAGCCTCCACAAAAGGAGAAACTACCTCTTGCTCAAATTGCTGCCGCACATCAATAATATAATGCTTGATTCCCATTTCCGCAGCCAATTGCGCTGCATCCTCTCCCGGTGCACCATAACCGTTGACAAAGGTTGCCCCTTCCACCAGATAGCCTTGCTCCTGCAAGATCAATACGGCTGCTGCGCTGTCTACGCCTCCGCTCATTGCCACCAGAATTTTTTGTGTCATATTGCGCTCCTACCGGCTAAAAATGCAAAAGAGACTACAGCCAAGCGGTAGGCAAATCATTTTCTTGATGCCGCATTTGCCATACCGCCTCAAAAAAATCTGCCAATATAACCCCGTTTTGCTGTAGTCGCTGCTTTTCCAAAATTACATGTTCGCTATTTATTATGCCTGAGGATGTTTGGCTTCATAATCGGCAATTGCCTCTCTTAAAGCATCAGCAGCCAACACCGAGCAATGAATTTTCACTTCAGGCAGACCGCCTAAAGCTTCGACGATTTGCTCATTGGTAATGGCTTTTGCTTCTGCCAAGGTTTTGCCCACTGCCATGGTGGTCAGCATGCTGGAAGAAGCGATAGCAGCGGCGCAACCAAAGGTTTTGAACTTGACATCCTTAATGATGCCATCTTCAACATCCAAATAAATAAACGTGGTATCACCGCAAACAGGGCTGGATACCTGCCCCACTCCGTCTTTATGGGTGCTTTCTCCCACATTGCGGGGATTATTGAAATGATCCAATACGGTTTCGTTATACATAGTATTTTCTCCCTTCCCTGCTCTACGAATTACAACCTATTTAATCCCTACTAAATTGCTTGGATAATAATAACATTCCCACAAGCTTTTGTCAATACATTTACCGCTTATTTTTTACCAGATTGCGCAAATATACTAATCTTTCTTTGATTTTCGCTTCCCGGCCATTCTCTGTTGGCTGGTAATATTGCTTTTCCAGAAATTGATCCGGCAAATACTGCTGCACAACAAAGTTGCCCGGATAATCATGGGGATACCGATAGCCCTTGCCATGCCCTAAATTCTTTGCCCCTCGGTAGCTGGCATCCCGCAAATGAACAGGCACCCCCGTAAAAGGTGCAGTAGATAAATCGGCATGGGCTGCTTCCAAACCCATATAGGCTGCGTTTGATTTTGGCGCACAGGCCACATAGACGGCGGCCTCCGCTAAAGCAATTCTGGCTTCCGGCCAACCTATAAAATGCACCGCATCTGCTGCCGCCATTGCCACCACCAAAGCCTGTGGGTCGGCTATGCCAACATCCTCAGCAGCGCAGATCACAATTCTTCTGGCAATAAACTCCGGCTTTTCCCCTGCGTCAACCATACGAGCCAACCAGTGCAAAACCGCATCGGGATCGCTGCCCCGCATGCTTTTGATAAAGGCAGAAATCACGTCATAATGCCAATCCCCGCTTTTATCATAGCTGACAGCTCTGCTTTGGATGCTCTCCTCCGCTACCGCCAAATCAATATGGCGAGTTCCGTCCGGCCCCGGCTCCGTGGTCAACGCAGCCAGTTCTAAAGCGTTATAGGCCGTCCTGGCGTCTCCTGCGGCCAAAGTAGCCCAATGGTTGTAGGCCGCATCTTCTATTTCCAATGAAAACGCTGCCAGACCTTTTGGGTTGTCCACTGCTCTTTTGAGCAAAATCATAATTTTATCCGGGGTAAGCGGCTGTAGCTTAAAAATGCGCGAACGAGACAACAAAGCGCTGTTGACCTCAAAATAAGGGTTTTCCGTAGTCGCGCCGATCAATACCAGCAAGCCACTTTCTACAGCAGGCAGCAAGGCATCCTGTTGAGATTTGTTAAAACGATGAATTTCGTCAATAAACAGTACGGAACGCCTGCCGTACAGCTTCAAATCTTCTTCTGCATCTTTCAACACTTGCCGGATATCGCCAATGCCGGCGGTCACAGCAGAAATCTGCCGAAAACTGCTGGCGGTAGTTCCGGCAATAATTTGCGCCAAGGTGGTTTTACCGCAGCCGGGGGGGCCGTAAAAGATCACAGAGGTCAACCGATCCGCTTCGATCGCCCGGCGCAACAAACGCCCCTTGCCAACAATTTCTTCCTGTCCCACAAAATCATCTAAAGATTGTGGCCGCATTCTGGCCGCAAGAGGTGCGTTGGCCATTTTCTTTTCCGCAGATGCCTGCTCAAATAAATCCATGTCAGTCCTCAATTCCACAAAGATCGCGGATCACCTTGCCTGCAATGATCAAGCCCATGGCGCCGGGCACGAAAGAAACGCTGCCTAAAGGCTGCTTTGCCCTGAGCTGCTCCGGCTTTGGGCTGGCTTGCTTTTCTTCTACCGGCTGCTCTTGACTAAACACGACCGGAACGCCATTGCTGATTCCGTGCTTTTTCAGCTCCCGCCGCATAATTCTGGCCAGAGGACAGCAAAAGGTATCGGCAATATCTGCCAACCGCAGCAGCTCTGGATGCAACCGTTTCGCTGCACCCATTGCGGAAATCACCGGTATCCTGTTTTCTTTTCCAAAACGAATAATTGCCACTTTTCCCGGCACATCATCAATGGCATCTACCAAATATTGATGTTTGGATAGAATTTCGTCGGCGTTTTCGGCGTGGAGAAAGCTTTTCCGTGCCGTAACACGGCAATTGGGATTGATCTGACCAATTCTATCAGCAATCACCTGTACTTTACTGCAACCAATCGTATTGGTCAAGGCACATAATTGCCGATTGATATTGGAGGATGCCACCAGGTCAAAATCCACCAACGTCAATCTACCTACGCCACCACGAGCCAGTGCTTCTGCCACATAGGAGCCAACCCCGCCCAAGCCACAGATACACACAGTAGCATTTTGCAATTGTGCCATGGCGCGATCACCCAAAAGCATGGCGCTGCGTTCCAATAATGGATCTAAAGAAGCAACATTTGCGCTAGAACGCTCTGCATCCGTCATATTTTATTCACCCTTGCGCAATTGATTAAGAAAATCGCTGAAATACTCCGGCAGTTCGCTGTCAAATTCCAGATATTCGCCGCTGCGAGGATGGTGAAAGCCCAATATTTTAGCATGCAGCACTTGTCCCGATACCGCTAGTTTGCTTTTTTTGGCGCCGTATACCGGATCACCGGCTACCGGATGTCCTAAGTGCGCCATATGCACTCTGATTTGGTGGGTTCGGCCTGTTTCCAAACGCATTTCCGCATAGGTATAACCGGAGAAACGCTCCAACACCCGATAATGGGTCACCGCATTTCGACCATGCAGTGGCTCCACCGCCATTTTTTTTCTGTCCTGGGGGTGACGACCGATGGGTGCATCAATTGTTCCGCCTGGCTCCGCCATGGTGCCAAGCAACAGTGCATGATACACTCTGGTGATCTGATGCCCCTGCCATTGCCTGCTCAAAGCCAAATGGGCTTCATCATTTTTGGCTGCAACCAAAAGGCCGGAGGTATCCTTGTCAATACGATGGACGATCCCGGGCCGAATCAGGCCATTGATCCCTGATAGATCCTTACAATGATGCAATAAAGCGTTTACCAGCGTATCCTGCTGATGCCCGGCTGCTGGATGTACCACCATCCCTTGTGGCTTGTTAATTACAATAATATCATGATCTTCGTATACAATATTTAAAGGAATTTCCTGGCTGATGACCTGCAAAGGCTGACTTTCTTGGATATGATAGGCAATTTGATCACCAGCAACCAGCTTTTGGCTAGCTTTGGCGGGCTGCCTATTGACAAGTACATCCTGTTCCTTAATCATCGATTGGATTCTGGATCGGGATACCTGACTTAGGCGCTCCGCCAAAAATATGTCTAGACGGCGATCCGTATCCGGCTCATCTACATGGATGATTTGCTTATTTTCCCACATTCTTTTTCCCTTTTTCCTTTTTCCCGTCAAATAATAATTTAATGCATATGATAATCAAGGATAACACCAAAAGACTGTCTGCAATATTCCAAATAGGAAACACTCTGATGTCAAAAAAATCTATAACGGCGCCTTGCCGCAAACGATC
>CAYOVS010000173.1:2893-4221 GCA_964407445.1 uncultured Peptococcaceae bacterium | reverse complement strand
CCGAAATGCTGATAGCGTCAATGAAACGGATAAACTGATGAACATCTTGTTGAAGCTACCCGGTTTGCTGCCGGTGGCGATTGCGGTATTAAAGTTTATGGATAAATATGGCTTGATGCCCAAAAAGCTGCTGGACGCCAGTCCTTTTCATGTTACCTGTGTTGTATCTAATTTGGGCAGTATTCGTACCAATCATGTGTATCATCATTGCTACGCTTTTGGTACAACCAGTATGGTGATTACTATGGGGAATACCCGTGAGATAGCCAAAAGGATTCAGAATCAGATCGTCTTTCAAAAATGTTTGCCGTTGGGAGTGGTTTTAGATGAACGCATCTGTTCCGGCAGCTATTTTGCAATGGCATTTAATAAAATCAAGCAATACTTAAATGATCCAACCTTGCTGGAAACACCTCCTGCTGTGGTAAATCGGGATTCCTGAGGGCAAAAGATCGCTTTCTGAATTGACTAACTCTTTACAAGCGCCGTCTTTGTTGCTATAATACCTTCTGTAGGTTTCGGCTTTTTTTGGTCGAAAAGTAGGTTCATCCGGGGTTATTTTGGCAGAACGGGAAGACGGCGATACGCTTGTTTCGTGCAGCTTTTCTATGCTAAAAGCTGTATTTTTTTATGCCTGCCCTGGTATCAAAACGCAGGAGGTAATTTGGTAATATGGTAATTACAGATTTACTTAGCCGTAACGCGGCGCTTTATGGAAATGAAGTGAGCCTGGTAGAGCTCAATCCCGCCAAGCTGGAAACAGACGGTTTGAATTGGCATGAATTCAGTGCTAAGCGTGTCAATCCATGCAAAGGCTTTCGCCGGGAAATTACTTGGCAGCAATTTGACGATCAAGCCAATCGCTTTGCTAATTTTTTGCTTTCCCGCAATCTGGGCAAAGGCAAAAAAGTAGCCATCTTGATGGTCAATTGCCTGGAATGGCTGCCGATTTATTTTGGAATTTTAAAAGCCGGGGCGATGGCGGTTCCCTTGAATTTCCGCTATACTGCCGAGGAAATTAAATATTGTCTCAAGCTTTCCCAGTCCGATGCGCTGATCTTTGGTCAGGCTTTTATCGAACGGATGGATTGCATCAAGGACGAAATCCCGGAAGTGGGGACGATTTTGTTTGTGGGCGAGGATACGCCTGCTTACGCGGAAGATTATCCCCAGGTAACCGAGGAATTTTCTACGGAAGCACCGGATGTGCCTCTCTCTCCGCAGGATCATGCGGCGATTTATTTGTCCTCTGGCACTACCGGTTTTCCCAAGGCGATTCTTCACGATCATGCTAGTCTTTTTTCCGCTTGTGTTACGGAGCAAAAACA
>CAYOVS010000173.1:0-2883 GCA_964407445.1 uncultured Peptococcaceae bacterium | reverse complement strand
CAAAAACCTCATGGGCAAAGCCGGGAGGATAATTTTCTTTGCATCCCGCCGCTATATCATACCGGCGCTAAAATGCATTGGTTTGGCAGCCTGATCTCCGGCAGTAAGGCAGTTTTGCTGTGCGGTGTAAAGCCCCAGTGGATTATTCAGGCTATTTCTGATGAAAGAGCTACCATCGTATGGTTGTTGGTGCCTTGGGCACAGGATATTTTGGACGCGATCGAAAGCGGTGCGATCGACCCCGACGAGTATCATTTGGAACAACTGCGGCTGATGCATATCGGCGCCCAACCGGTGCCGCCCAGTCTAGTAAAGCGCTGGTTGAAGCATTTCCCCGAGCATCAATATGATACTAACTATGGGCTTTCCGAATCCATCGGCCCAGGCTGCGTACATTTGGGTGTAGAAAACATCCATAAGGTGGGAGCCATTGGCAAGGCGGGCTATGATTGGCAAATCCAAATCGTGGATGAACAAAAACAGCCTGTAGCACCGGGACAAGTGGGGGAGCTGGCGGTAAAAGGCCCCGGCGTGATGAAGTGCTACTACAATGATCCAGAGTCCACGCAAGCGGTTTTGCGGGATGGCTGGCTGTTCACCGGCGATATGGCTAAAATGGACGAGGATGGTTTTATTTATTTAGTGGATCGGAAAAAAGATGTGATTATCAGCGGCGGTGAAAATATTTATCCGGTGCAGATCGAAGACTTTTTGCGGGCCAATGAGGCTATCAAGGATGTTGCTGTAATCGGTATGCCGGATAAGCGTTTGGGCGAAATTCCGGCGGCAATTGTGGAAGTAAAGCCGGATTATCAATTGGATAAGGAGGCTTTGGATCAATTTTGTCAGGAGCTTCCTCGGTACAAACGTCCTAAAAAGATTATTTTTGCCGATGTCCCCCGTAATCCTACCGGTAAAATCGAAAAGCCAAAGCTAAGAGCAATGTATTGCGGAGAAGGCTTGATCGCCTCGCAAATCAACGGCTGAACCAGAACAGAGGTTGTCGCAAACTACGGCAACCTCTGTTTTTTAAAAAATATCTTCTTTTGCAAAGAAACGTGGTATACTGAGAAGCAAGTTGTTGAATCTTTTACTTGAGGTGTTTTTATGAGCGATTATTTAATTAAGGCAACTGCCGCTAACAATTTAATTCGTGCTTATGCAGCCACTACCGCAGATTTGGTAGAGGAAGCACGGGTGCGGCATAATACCAGCCCCATTGCTACCGCTGCTTTGGGTCGTTTGCTGACGGCCGGGGCGATGATGGGTGCTATGATGAAAAACGATGGGGATAAGCTGACCATTAAAATCAGCGGCAACGGGCCCATCGGTGGTTTGGTGGTGACGGCCGATGCGGCGGCCAATGTGCGCGGCTATGCGCAGCATCCGGAAGTAATGCTGCCCCCCACCGATAAAGGCAAGCTGGATGTGGCTGGGGCAATCGGCATCGGCGTGCTGAGCGTAACCAGAGATTTGGGCTTTGGCGAGCCCTTTACCGGCAATTGTATTTTGGTGACCAGCGAGGTTGCCGAGGATTTGACGTATTATTTTGCCACATCGGAGCAAACGCCTTCTTCTGTTGGCTTAGGCGTGCAGATGAACAAAAATAATACGGTAAAGCATGCCGGTGGGTTTATCATTCAGCTTATGCCGGATGTGCCGGAGGAAATCATCAGCAAACTGGAAAAAAGAATTGGCGAAATGCCCCCGGTGACCACACTCTTAGACCAAAATCTTACCCCGGAGGATCTTTTATCCCGTTTGTTGGGGGATTTTTTCTTGCAAATATTGGAAAAAGCTCCTTGTGCTTTTCATTGTGGCTGCAGCCGGGACAGCATTGTCAATGCAATTGCCGGGTTGGATAAAAATGAGCTGCAATCCTGGTTGGAGGATGGTTTGCCGGTAGAAGCGGTTTGCGATTATTGCGGCGAAAAATACCTGATCGAATCCGCGGAGCTGCGGCAGCTCTTTGCCGGGAAAGAGGACAAGCCGGAGGAATAAGCTAGTATGGAGCGAAAAGTTCGGGTGGCCAGAGCTGCCTTGCATTTTTGGGAGGAGCCGTGTATCAGTGGGGAAAAAGGTTCCGGGGCGATCTTTTTTTCCGGCTGCGCTTTGCGTTGCGTTTTTTGCCAAAACTATGCGCTCAGCCATCAGCTTGCCGGTAAGGATATCGACAGCCACCGTTTAGCGCAAATCTTTCAGGAGCTGGAAGCGGCGGGGGCGCATAATATCAATTTGGTTACCGCCGATCATTACGCAGAGGCGATTCTTCAAGCACTGTCTATATACCATCCGGCCATCCCGCTGATCTGGAATACCAGCGGTTATGTTTCTGTTGCCACCATCGAAAAGCTGGCGCCGCATATAGATATTTTTTTGCCGGATCTAAAATTTACCGATGGAGATTTGGCCCAAAAATACTGCGGTCACCGGGATTATTTTTCTCGTGCGGCAGCAGCCATCAACTTGATGCGGCAGTATAGCGGCCCGGCTTGCTTTGATCAGCAGGGGATGATTAAAAAAGGGACGATCGTGCGGCATTTGATTTTGCCCGGCGCGGTGGAAAATTCTCTGCGCGCCATTGATTTTATGGCCGGTTTGCCCTCTGCCACGCCGGTTTCTCTGATGGCCCAGTATATTCCCTGCGGTGAAGTAGCCAGGTTTCCCGCGCTGCAAAGACCGATTACAGAAAAAGAATACCGGCAGGTGCTGGACTATTTGTTCCAGACGGAGTTGGATGGATGGGTGCAGGAAAGAGATTCTGCCGATGCCTCCTATATCCCGCTGTTTGACGGAACGGGCGTATAAAAAAACCTCCTACAATATGACGCTATAGCAGCGATATCATAGGAGGTTTTTTAACATAGGTTTTATAAATCCAGC
>CAYOVS010000172.1:0-4222 GCA_964407445.1 uncultured Peptococcaceae bacterium | reverse complement strand
GCCTGCTGCCTGCCGCTTGCTGCCTGCCGCTTGCTGCCTGCCGCTTGCTGCCTGCCGCTTCTGCCGCTTCTGCTGTCTGCTTCCGTTGTTTGCTTCTGCTGTCTGCTTCCGTTGTTTGCTTCTGCTGTCTGCTTCCGTTGTTTGCTTCTGTGTTTGCTTCTGTGTTTGCTTCCGTTGTTTGCTTCTGTGTTTGCTTCCGTTGTTTGCTTCTGTGTTTGCTTCTGTGTTTGCTTCTGTGTTTGCTTCTATGTTTGCTTCTGTGTTTGCTTCTGTGTTTGCTTCTGTGTTTGCTTCCGCTGTTTGCTTCTGTGTTTGCTGCCGTTGTTGCCACTTGCGTCGTTGGTGGGGAGGCTTGCCAACACACTGCCACAAACCTGCTTTACCTGCTATTCCTCCACCACTTGGATGCTTTTCAGCCCGGAGCGCATCACCAGACGGCGCAGCAGCGGCTGATACATCCAAGGGCATTTGAGGGTTTTGCGCAGCAGCTTGCAGCGCAGGGGCAGCAAAGCCCGGCGATAGCGGCGGTTTTGCCCCTCTCCCCCTTGCAGCAGCACCCGGCTGAGGCAGACGGCGCTATCCATCGCCCAGCTGATCCCCTCCAGCGAGCTAGGACTGATCAGGCCTGCCGCCTCACCGATCAAAAACACCTGCTCTTTGCCGGGGCAGATCTGCCAGGGTCCTCGGGGACGCAGCACCAGACAGGCCTCGGTCTTGAGCGGCGGCCCAAAGGTAAAGCCGTAATCCGCCAGCTTTTCTTTTTGCCGCTCCAGCCGTTGACGGCAGTTTTGGGCAGGGAACGCGCCGCCAAAGATCAAAAAATGATCCTTGGAGATGGACCAGGAGCAGCAATCGCTGGTTTCCGGGTCAAAGATGCAGGAATAAAGCGGCTTGGCGTTATCTTCCGCAAACCATTGCTGGATGGCGGTATACTGACGCAGCCTCCACCGGGGAAAAAAGGTTTTGCGGGTCAGGGAATTGGCGCCCTCCGCACCCACCAGCCGCCGGGCGCAAACCTGCCGCCGCTCTCCCGCACCGGTGCGCCATTCCACCACAAACAGCCCGTCCCGCTTGTAGACGGCGCAGGCTCTCCCCTGCTCCAACCGCACCTGCGGCGGCAGCAGCGACAAAAGCCAGCGGTCGAAGGCCTGCCGGTTAAGGTTGATGTAAAAGCGCTGATAATGGCGAATCAAGCCGCTGGCCAGATCGATGGTTTTCACCGCAAAAATCTGCGGATCCACCAAAACCTGCTTGGGCAAGGTCAGGGCAAAATGGGACAGGGTTTTTTGGGCGTCCCCGGCCAGCAAACCACCGCAGGGCTTGGCGGATCGAGGATCGTCGCTTTGCCGGTGGATCAGCACCGTGGAAAGCTTGCCGCCGATCAGCCGAGCCAGGGTAGCCCCGGCGGGGCCGCCGCCTAAGATAGCAACATCATAAATGGGTTCTTGCTCTGGGTTCATTGTGGGGGTTTCTCCTTGCTATAGGGGGTATTGGTCAAAGGCAGGCTGGTGCGAAAAACACCGTCCCGCTGATAATAGGCATGTTGCACCGCCGGGGCGGCGGGGATGGCGGCGATTTCGCCCACCCCTTTTGCGCCCAATGCCAGCGGACTAAGCACCGGGCTTTCTACCAGCACGGTTTGGATCTGCGGCACCTGATCCGCCCGCAATACGCCCAACCCGGCCATGGATACCTGAGGCAACCCTTCTTGCAGCGGCAGCTTTTCACTAAGGGCATAGCCCAGGCTCATCACCACGCCGCCTTCGATTTGCCCCAGCACGCTTATGGGCTGGATGGCTCGGCCTACATCATGAGCGGCCATCACCTGACTGACCCGCCCCTGCTCATCCAAAACCACCACCTGGGTAGCATAGCCGTAGGCGATATGGCTTTGGGGATGGGCCTTTTCCCGGCAACCAAAGGGATCGGTCACCCCGGTATATTCGCCGGAAAATTGCCGCCCCTCCAAATCGGCCAAAGTCGCGCCCTTGGCCAAAGCGGCCTGCAAAGCCAGAGCCGCCTGCCGGGTGGCTTCACCGGAAAAGAGGGTTTGCCGGGAAGCAGTGGTATTGCCGGAATGAGGGGTGATCCGGGTATCCGGCGGCTCCTCGATGAGCAGCGCTTGGGGCAAGCCGGTCACCTCCGCCACGATCTGCCGCAGCACCCCGGCTACGCCTTGGCCAATGCAGGCGGCGGAGCAGCAGATCTGCACCTTGCCCCCTGCCACTTGCAGCAGGCAGCGCCCCGTATCCGGCACGCCCACGCCCAAGCCGCTGTTTTTGATGGCGCAGGCGATTCCCGCGCCGGGATGAGACCGGTAGAACTGCTCCACCGCCTCCAGGGTTTGCACAAAAGCGGTATCCGCCCCGGCCAATTGGCCGTTGGGCAAGGGGTCGCCGGGACGCACCCCGTTGCGCAGCCGCAGGGCAAAGGGGGAGATCCCCGCTTTTTCCGCCAGCAGGTTCAGATTGGCTTCCCCGGCAAAGCAGCTTTGGCTTACGCCAAAGCCGCGAAAGGCGCCGCCGGGAGGATTATTGGTCAGCCAGGCTTGACCGTGAATCTCAATATTGGGGCAACGATAGGGCCCGGCCCCATGGGTGCAGGCTCTTTGCAGCACCGGTCCGGATAGGGAGGCATACGCCCCCGCATCGCTCAGGATTTCGGCAGAAAAGGCGGTCAGGTTTCCTGCTCCGTCGCAAGCGGTGGTTGCGGTGATGGTCATGGCATGGCGCTTGGGATGCACCCGGATGCTTTCCGCCCGGGTCAACGAAACCTTCACCGGGCGATGGGTATGCCAAGCCAGCAATGCCGCGTGATGCTGCACGCTCATATCCTCCTTGCCGCCAAAGCCGCCGCCCACGGTTTGCGCCAGCACCCCAATCCGCTCCGGGGCAATCCCCAGCATCTCGCTGCATTCCCGCCGGGTTTGATAAATATCCTGATCGCCGGTATAGAGCAGCAGCTCCTCCCCTTCCATAGTCGCCACCGCCGTTTCCGGCTCCAAAAAGGCGTGCTCTGTCATGGGCAGCGTATAGGTGTTAGTCACGGTATAGGCTGCTTGGGCAATGGCCGCCGCCGCGTCCCCCCGGGAAAGCCGGGTTTCTGCCAGCAGATTGCCCTCCGGCCGCAACAGGGGCGCATCCGCCGCCATCGCCGCCTGAGGCGAAAAGACCCCCGGCAGGGGCTGATATTCCGCGCGGATCAGCGCCTTGGCTTGCGCCAGAATTTCCCGGCTTTCCGCCGCCACCAATGCCACAGCATCCCCGGCAAAGCGGGTTTCGCCGCCTACCGGGATCATCACCGGATAATCCTTTTGCAGATGGCCAATGCAAAGCTGCCCCGGCACCTGCGTCGCAGTCAGCACCGCCACCACCCCGGGCAAAGCCTGCGCCTGCGCTACCTCCAACGAAACCAGCCTGGCTCTGGCATAGGGACTGCGTAAAGCCGAGCCATACAGCATCCCCGGCAGCAAAAGATCATCCGCATAAACGGCCTGCCCCAGCGCCTTGGTCAAAGCATCCCGCCGCTCCGCCGCAGGGAGCTGCGCCGGCAGCCCTTCCCTTCGCCACAAGGCGGCCAAGCCGATGGCCTGCACAATCCGTTGATAGCCGGTGCAGCGGCAAAGATTGCCCCGGATGGCTCGGCGAATTTGCGCCCCACTGGGCTGCCCATTTTGATCCAGCAGCGCCTTGGCAGCCAAAATCATCCCCGGGGTGCAAAAGCCGCACTGCACCGCCCCAGCCTGGGCAAAGGCCTGGGCATACAGCTGCCGTTCCTCTTCCGCCAGCCCTTCCAAGGTGAGCAGCTGCCGCCCCTCCGCCTTGGCCACCGTCAAGCGGCAAGCCCGCCGCGCCTGCCCATCCAGCAAAACAGTGCAAGCGCCGCAAGCCCCCTCGTCACAACCGTTTTTTACCGAGGTCAGCCCCAGTACATCCCGCAGCCAAGGCATCAGCGGCCCATCCTGCTCTAAAATATAGGTTTGGTGATTGACAAAAAGCGTATAAGCCATCGCCCAACCCCCCTTTTTCTGTAGTATCCCCTGCAAACCCACCCCACAAAAAGAAACACCAACCAGCCAACAAACAACGCGATGCGGCGCGACACCGAAAAACCAGCGAGCAAAGCGATGCGGCGCGTCACCGACCAGCCAGCAAGCGAAGCGATGCGGCGCGTCACCGGCAGGCCAGCGAGCAACGCGATGCGGCGCGTCACCGACCAGCCA
>CAYOVS010000171.1:0-4280 GCA_964407445.1 uncultured Peptococcaceae bacterium | reverse complement strand
TGGCATTGCTGATCAGAATTTCCAAACCACCGCCTCCTTCATCTGTATATAAACAGTATATACAGATGAAACGGCCTTGTCAAGTGGCACGCATAATTTTTATTATTTTTATATTAATAGCCTAAATTGCCCACAACATACAAAAGCCTCCCTTATAGAACAGATTTGACAATTCCATCTGTTCTATAAGGGAGGCATCTTTATTTGCTGCTCTTTTTTATTTCGTTAATGCTGCCACTATTTCTTTGCGTTTAATGCTTTAAATAGCAAGGCGGCCAAGGCGGCGCCGATCAGAGGAGCTACCAGAAACAGCCAGACCTGGGACAGGGCTTCACCACCGGCAAAGATTGCGGGAGCCAGACTGCGGGCCGGATTGACAGAGGTGCCGGTCAGAGGAATGCCAATCAAATGAACAAAGGTGAGGGTCAGACCAATCACGATCCCGGCGATATTGGCAGTTTTTTCGCTGGCGGTTACGCCCAAAATCGTCATCACAAAGACAAAGGTCAAAACAATTTCCACTACCAAAGCGCCAGTCATGCTCAAGCCTACGCCGCTTAAGGCGCCATACCCGTTAGCGCCGGTACCGGAAAGAGTCTGGGAGCTGCCAACCACCAAGGCCAGCACCCCGCTGCCCAAAAGCGCGCCGATCACCTGCGCTACCACATAACCGCCAAAATCCTTTGCGCTCATTTTGCCGCTAAGCCATACGGCCAAGGAGACGGCAGGATTAACGTGGCAACCGGAAATGGGGCCAATAGCATAAGCCGCCGCCACAATCGCCAAACCAAAGGCCAAGGCGATTGCCGCTACCCCCAGATAGCCGGTTCCTGTGCCACCGGTAAAACCACCACAAACAACAGCGGTACCACAGCCAAAAAACACAAGCACAAAGGTACCAAATAATTCCGCAAAATACTTTTTCATACAGACCTCCTATGTAATATAAAATAAATAAAACCTACTTCTATTAATAGTATTGCATATTTTACGCCAATAGTCAATGAGGGCTGCCGCGTTTGCGACAGCCCTCATATTTAGACTACAATTACAATCGGCTAAAGCTTTATTCTTGTTCCTGCTCCAGGAATTCGTTGAATTCACCACGCTTGGTATAGCTGGTATGGAGCAGTTCATGAGATTTATGGCCCAAGGGCTCAAGCAGATATTCAGCATAAAGACCCTGGATATCTTTGTTCTCATGAGATTTACGCAATTTTTTGCTTTCGTCTTCTTCGTAGATACCGGCCATCCGCAATTCCTTGACGGTTTTGTCGGTCATTCTGGGCTGACCGCCACCGGCGATGCAGCCGCCGGGGCAACCCATAACTTCGATGAAGTGATAGCCACCTTCGCCTTTGGCAACCTGCTCCATCAATTTTCTGGCGCCTTCCAAGCCGCTGGTAACAGCAACTTTCGCGGTAAAGCCTTCCAAGAACTTGTAAGCGGGCAGAACCTTTTCAAAGGTGAGTTCGGCAATCTTGACTTGCTCAAAGCCAACGATAGGAGCGACATGCAGCTTATCGAAGGGCAGCTCACGACCGGTAACCAGTTCGTACACGGTACGCAGAGCAGCTTCCATCACGCCGCCGGTTACGCCGAAGATATCGGCGGCACCAGAGCCTAAGCCCATGGGCGCGTCAAAAGCGGATTCAGGCAGGTTGGCAAAATCGATACCGGCTTCGCGGATCATTCTGGCCAGCTCGCGAACGGTCAGCACTGCGTCCACATTGGGAACGCCGTTGTTGACCATTTCCGGACGGGAAGCCTCGAACTTCTTGGCGGTGCAAGGCATCACGGACACAACAAACATATCCTTGGGATCAATGCCCAGTTTTTCGGCATAATAGGACTTGATCAAAGCGCCTTCCATCATATGGGGAGATTTGCAGGAGGACAGATGATCCAGTTCGCCGGGGAAGGTATGCTCCACAAATTTGATCCAACCGGGGCTGCAGCTGGTGATCATAGGCAGGACAGCGCTACCGCCGGTCAAAGCAGCCTTGGCGCGAGCCAAGAATTCGCTGCCTTCTTCCATGATAGTCAAGTCTGCGCCAAAGTTGGTATCAAACACATCATCAAACATCAATTCTTTCAAAGCGGTAGCCAGCTTGCCGGTGGTCGCTTTGCCGATGGGCAAACCGAACTCCTGACCGATACCCACGCGGACAGCGGGAGCAACCTGGACGATAACCCGCTTGGCAGGATCATTGATGGCTTTCCAGACAGGCTGGATCGCATCAGTTTCTTGCAGCGCGTTAACCGGGCAAACGGTGATGCACTGGCCGCAGTAGCTGCAATCCACATCGTTCATGGAAAGATCCATGGAGGGGCCGATTACAGTTTTAAAACCGCGGTTTTGCGCATTGAGTACGCCAACATGCTGGATCTTATTGCAGACAGATACGCAACGGCGGCACAAAACGCATTTAGAAGTATCTCTGGTGATAGAAGGAGTAACATCCAAAATATCCACAGATTTTTCGCCCTTAAACCGGGCATCGGTAACGCCCAAGGTGCGCGCTAAATCTTGTAACTCGCAGCTGCCGCTTCTGGCGCAGCTCAAGCAATCCTGAGGATGGTTGGAAAGGATCAGTTCGCACACCAGTTTACGCGCATGACGCGCTTTGGCGGAGTTGGTGTTGATCACCATACCCTCTCTGACCTTTACCATGCAGGCAGCCATCAGCGTGCGA
Organism: uncultured Peptococcaceae bacterium; assembly: GCA_964407445.1. Taxonomy (GTDB): domain Bacteria; phylum Bacillota; class Dehalobacteriia; order UBA4068; family UBA4068; genus JAILCQ01. The sequence goes on along the minus strand of CAYOVS010000171.1, from coordinate 1,584 downwards.
GCGCCTTCAACTTCTACCATGCACATACGGCAGCCGCCAAATTGATGGATACCTTCCAGATAGCAGAGGCTAGGAATATAGATATTGTTTTCCTTGGCAGCCTGTATAATCGTTAAACCTTCTTCAACACAGATAGGTTTACCATTGATTGTTAAATTGACCATGTTAGCCATATCCTCACCTCCTACTTTCTGTCGCAACGGAGGCAACGAGTAGCTTCCGCAACGGCGTTTAACTTACGATAGCCCTGGACGACTTCCCGGAAGCCCTGTTTGCGCTTCTCAGGAGCTAATATCTCCATACCGAACCGATTATATTCAGCGGGATCATCATCGGAGGCAGCGGAGGGAATTTCAATCTCTTCACCTTTATTGAGCAAGCCATTGCCGCCCAAGAACAGGTCGATGCTGGAAGCGGCTTTCTTACCATCGGCAATAGCGGTGATCGCGGTATCAGAACCACGGGCCACATCGCCACCGGCAAACACGCCGTCCACAGAGGTCATCAAATTGCTGCGATCAGTAATCAGGGAGCCCCAAGCCGTCATGCTGACTTCATCTTTGTTGATAAAGGGGAAGTCGGAATGCTGGCTGATTGCGGGGATAATCATATCGGCATCCATGAAGAATTCGGAGCCTTCCACTTTGACCGGTTTGCGGCGACCGCCAGTATCAAACTCGCCCAAAGTCATCTTAACACATTCCAAACCGGTAACTTTGCCGGCTTCGCCAACAAAGCGCACAGGTACGGTAAGCGTTACCAGCTCAATGCCTTCTTCCAGGCCTTCAGCGATTTCACGCTTATCGGCAGGCATATCATCCTGGCTGCGGCGATAGACGATGGTAACTTTCTCTGCGCCCAAACGAACAGCGGTACGGGCGGCGTCGATTGCGGTATTACCACCACCGATGACCACTACCTTCTTGCCAACCTTGACCCGTTTGCCCAAGGTAACGTCATGGAGGAAGTTCAGGCCGTAGAATACGCCCTTCAGATCTTCGCCTTCCACACCGGCCTTATTGGGGAACTGGGTGCCAGTAGCTACATAAATTGCATCATAATCATCTCTCAGGGTCTGGAAGGAGATGTCTTTACCAACCTCGCAATTGAGCTTGATATTAACGCCTTCCTGTCTGATCAATTGGATTTCATGCTCCAGCACATCGTTGGGCAGACGGTATTCGGGAATACCATAGGCCAGCACGCCGCCGGCGAAAGACTGAGATTCGTAAACATCTACGTCGTAGCCGATACGGACCAGATAATAAGCGCAAGTCAGACCGGAGGGGCCGGCGCCGATGATCGCAACCTTTTTGCCCTTCTTGGGGAATACGATATCGGTGGTGCATTTTTCTTCATGGCTCATGGCATAATCTGCCACGAAACGTTTCAAGTCGCAAATGGCCAAAGCTTCATCGCGCTGACCGCGGCGGCATTTGGATTCGCAGGGATGGGTGCAGATACGGCCGCAAACTGCCGGGAAAGGATTCTCCTGGCGGATCAGGCGATACGCATCCATAAACTGACCTTCCCTGCCAAAATGCCTGCCCCGCCGGCATCAATGTTCCCGGCTATCTGGCATTG
>CAYOVS010000170.1:0-4399 GCA_964407445.1 uncultured Peptococcaceae bacterium | reverse complement strand
GTATTAAGTTTACCGATAATGAAGGGATGATTTATAGCAAGGTGAAGCAGCAGGCGGAGCTGGCCATAGAGGAAGCCCAAGTGATTGTTTTTGTGGTGGACTTTTTGGCAGGGTTGACCTCCGAGGATCTGGATGTGGCGGATCTGCTGCGCAAAAGCGGCAAGCCGGTAGTGGTCGCCGTAAACAAAACCGATAATTTTAATGATGCGGAGCAGCTTTTGCCAATTTACGATTTTTATTCTCTGGGTCTGGGGGAGCCGATCCCGGTTTCTGCGGTGCAGGCCTTGAATATCGGCGATTTGCTGGATGCGATAGTGGCCAATTTCCCTGCCGGAGCCGGCGCGGCGGACGAAGGGGATATTGTCAAAATTGCCTTTATTGGCCGCCCCAATGTGGGCAAAAGCTCGCTGGTCAATCGTTTGCTCAATCAGGAACGGGTGATCGTTTCCGATATCCCCGGTACGACCCGGGACGCAATCGACACCAGATTGGTGCGGGATGGCCGGGAATATTTGATTATTGATACCGCCGGGATGCGGCATAAGCCTCGGATCAACGAGCCGGTGGAGTATTACAGTACGGCTCGGGCTTTGAACGCGGTGGAACGGGCGGATGTGGCAGTATTGGTAATTGACGCCTCTGCCGGGATTATCGAGCAGGACAAGCGGATTGCCGGTTATGCCCACGAAGCGGGAAAAGGCCTGTTGATTTTGGTAAATAAATGGGATTTGCCGGAAAAAGACGAAAAAACCATGAACAAGTTTGAAAAGGATATCAAGACGGAATTGGCCTTTGCTTCTTATGCGCTGACGCTGTTTGTATCTGCTAAAACCGGGCAGCGCTGCGATAAAATTTTACCCTTGGCTGATTTCATTTCCGAGCAAGCCAGCCGCCGAGTGACTACCGCCTCCTTTAACGAGGTGCTGCGGGAGGCGGTAGCGCTGAACTCGCCGCCTACGGATAAGGGGAAGCGTTTAAAAATTCTTTATGGCACCCAGGTAGGCGTGCGCCCGCCCAAACTGGTGATCTTCCTCAATGAGCCGGAAATGATGCATTTTTCCTATGCCAGATATCTGGAAAATAAAATTCGTGAGGCTTTTGGCTTCGCTGGAACGCCTATCTCCCTGATTTGGCGCAAGCGGGAGAAAGAGGAGATTCAGTAAATTTCTATAATTAGTATGGTAGGTGATCATATGATTTGGAAATGGTTCATTCTGCTGTTGGGCGCTTATCTGCTGGGCTCGGTTCCTTCTGCGTATATTTTGGTGAAGCTGCGCAAAGGGATCGATATCCGCAAGGTTGGCTCCGGCAATGTGGGTAGTACCAATACGGTACGGGTTGCCGGCAAAGGTACCGGCATTTTGGTGTTTTTGATGGATTCGCTGAAAGGCGCTATTCCTGCGCTGATCGGCTTAAAGCTGGGCGGGGAAACGATGGCAATGGCGGCCGGCTTGGCGGCCTTTGTGGGGCATCTGTATCCGATTTGGCTCAGCTTTAAAGGGGGAAAGGGCGTTGCAACCGCAATCGGCATTGCCTTTGCGTTTATGCCTTTGAGTGCTGCGATCACTTTTGCGGCCTGGTTCTTTACCCTGTTACTTACCGGTTATGTATCGGTGGCTTCCTGCACCGGCGGGGTCGTTTTGGCCATTCTTTGTCTTTTGGGGCAACACCCCCTGGCTGTAAAATTGATGTTGGTTGCAATGATTGCGGCGGTGTTGTTGAAGCATCGTCCTAATTTTCGAAATATCAAAAACGGTACAGAGGGTAAATCGTTCCGCAAAAACGCTTAGAAACCAACGAACCAATGAAGGAGAACGCATATGAGAATAAAAGTATTGGGCGCCGGTAGTTGGGGCACCGCCTTGTCTTTATTGTTGTATCAAAACGGACATAATGTCAGCGTTTGGGATTGGGACTCCAATCATGTGGAGGAAATGCTGCGGGATGGGGAAAATCGCATCTTTATGCCGGGACTGCCGCTGCCTCCCGATCTGCTGATTTCCAATCATATCTCCGGGGTGGCCAGCGCCGATATGGTACTGTTTTCGGTGCCTTCCACAGCCGTGCGCTCCGTGGCGGAGCAGGCAAAGCCTTTTATCAAGTCCGACGCGATTCTGGTTAATACCGCCAAGGGCTTCTACCCGGAGGGACAAAAACGGCTTTCTCAGGTGCTGCATGAGGTCTTTCCCGAAAATCCCTGCGTAACGATTTCCGGCCCCAGCCATGCAGAGGAGGTGGCCCGGCAGCTGCCTACCACAGTGGTGGTAGCCGGTGGGTCGCTGCCTGTGTTGCAATTGGTGCAGGATGTGTTTATGAATAATTCCTTCCGGGTGTATACCAATAACGATATTATCGGTGTAGAGGTTGGCGGTGCGGTCAAAAATATCATCGCCTTGGGCGCCGGGATCGTGGATGGTCTGGCTTTGGGAGATAATGCGAAAGCGGCGCTGATCACCCGGGGTTTGGCTGAGATCACCCGTTTGGGCGTGGCCATGGGCGCCAACCCGGCCACCTTTGCCGGTTTGGCCGGGATCGGCGATCTTGTCGTTACCTGCACCTCCCGGCATAGCCGCAATTATCGGGCCGGGCGGGAAATCGGTCTGGGTCGTCCCTGGAATCAGGTGGTGGAGGATATGTGCATGGTGGTAGAGGGCGTCTACGCTACGGAATCTACCTATAAGCTGGCAAAGCAGTATCAGGTTGAAATGCCCATCACCGAGCAGATCTATCAATTGCTGTACCACGGACGCAGTGCCAAGGAGGCCATGTGGGCTTTGATGACCCGGGCCAGAACCCAGGAGGAAGGCAACTAAATTTTTGCCGGGCATTCATAATATGTAATATGGGAACATAAAAAGTATGGAGCGTATCCATACTTTTTCTTTTTGAAAAGAAGAGCAGCGCTCCCCAAAATAACAATTAAGGGAGGGAAAAGAGTGGAGAATTTTGATGTACTGAAAGACGTCTCCGAAAGGACGGGAGGGGATATCTATTTGGGCGTGGTTGGTCCGGTGCGTACCGGCAAATCGACCTTCATCAAGCGGTTCATGGAAACATTGGTCCTTCCCAACATAGAAGATTTCCATGAACGCAATCGAGCCTTAGACGAAACGCCGCAAAGCGGCGCCGGACGGACGGTGATGACCAGCGAACCTAAGTTTATCCCGGCGGAAGCAGTATCTATTCAGGTAGCGGAAGGCGTAGACATGCGGGTTCGCCTGGTGGATTGCGTTGGCTATGCCGTGGACGGCGCATTGGGCTTTATGGAGGATGAGGCGCCGCGGATGGTCAGCACTCCCTGGTTTGAGCAGCCGATCCCCTTTACGGAGGCCGCAGAGCTGGGAACCCGCAAGGTGATCACCGATCACAGCACCATTGGCTTGGTAATGACCGGTGACGGTAGCTTTGGCGAGCTGCCCCGGGAGAGCTTTATCCCGGCAGAGCAGCGGGTGATTGCCGAGCTGAAGGAGCTGGGAAAGCCCTTTGTGATTATTGTCAACAGCACCGATCCTGATGGCGAGCAGGCGGCTGGTCTGGCTGAGGAATTGAGCGGTCAGTACCAGGTGGCGGTAATTCCTGTAGATGCGCTGCATATGGATTATCAGGATGTGCTGGAGATCTTGAATGCGTCTCTGTATGAATTCCCGGTAACAGAAATCAATATTACCCTGCCCCGCTGGGTAGAAGAGCTGGAACCGGAGCATCCCATTCGCCAAAGCTTGGAGCAGCAGGTGGGCACAGCGGTGGCCGATGTGAGCCGGGTGCGGGATATTGCCTCCCTGCTGGATAATTTGCAGGTAGAAGGCTTGACAGGACCGGTTTCTCTGCATAATCTGGAGCTGGGCAGCGGCACGGCTGCGATCACGGTGGAGGCGGCGGAAGGGCTGTTCAATCAGGTGTTGAGCGAGTATGCCGGCATGCCCATCGAGGGAGATCATACCCTGCTCAAGGTGGTGCGCCAGTTTGCCAAGGGCGCGCGGGAATGGGAGAAAATGGCTTCCGCCATGGAAGAAGTGATGAGCAGCGGCTATGGGGTGGTTACCCCCAGATTGGAGGAAATGTATCTGGAGGAGCCGGAGCTGATCAAACAGGGTGGTCATTTTGGCGTGCGGCTGAAAGCCTCCGCCCCCAGCTATCATATTATTCGCGCCAATATCTCTACAGAGATTACCCCCTTGATCGGCACAGAAAAACAATGCGAGGATTTGGTGCGGTATATGATGAACGAATTTGAAGATGATCCGCAAAAAATCTGGAGTACCAATATTTTCGGCAAATCTCTCCACGATCTGGTTTCTGAAGGGATTAGCGGCAAGTTGACCCGGATGCCCGATAATGCCCAGGCCAAATTGGCGGAAACCCTGCAAAGAATCGTCAATGAAAACGGTGGCGGCTTGAT
>CAYOVS010000169.1:688-4406 GCA_964407445.1 uncultured Peptococcaceae bacterium | reverse complement strand
ATGTCGCCCACCACCGCCAGATCCTCCGCGCCAAAAGCCACCGCAAAGTTGTCGCTAAAAAGAATTTGCCCTGCCGGGGGGAATTCTTCTTCCGCCAGATGCAATAGCAGCCGCAGCCGCAGATTGGGCAAAAATTCCAGCTCTAAGCCTGTGTCCCCCAGGGGGATGGCCTGCCCGCCCAGCTTGCGCCCGGCTTGCAAAAAAGCCTGGGGCTTGTTGGCAAAAGCATAGGCCAAGCGCTGGCGGCAGCGCCCCAGAAAATTATCGTCGTATACCTGTCCCCAAGGAAATTGACGGTAAGAGAGAAAGTTGCCGCTGCCGGGGGCAGCCGCCCCATGTAGCAAATATCGCAGGAGCAAAATTTGGGCAGGCGGCGCAAGCAAAGCCTTGGGGCAGTTCTCGTCCTCCGCCTGCAAAGCAAAATCCGGGTGGGCAATGGTCAATGCCTGCCCCAGCATGGTAAAGCAAAAGCAGCCTTGCGCCGATGAAAAAGCCAGCCCGCTGCGGCTTGCCAAAACAGCTGGCTCCGCTTGGGCAAAGGCTTCCCGGTAATGGGCTAAAGGCACTTGGTTTTTTTGATCCCAAATCTCTTTGGTAGTGTGGGGCACGGGGGATATCCTCCTTTGGATAGAATGGCAGCGCGTCCCATAACTGCGCCATAGGGCGTTGTCGGGGCGGCCACCGTCGGTCACGCACCGGATGTGCGCGGCCTCCCCTCCGCCTTGTCTGGCTTGTTCCGGAACGCGCTGGGGCTTAATCTGCGCCATAGGTTGTTGTCGGGGCGGCCGTGGCCGGTTAGCTCAATTGGGAAGCGGTGTCCTCCCACTGACCATATGCCTCCTCCAGCTTTTGCTCTGCTTCCTCGATCTGCTGGGATAGCTGGGCCAGCTTTTGGTAGTCGGCGGCAATCTCCGGGTCGCTCAATTGGTTGTGCAGGCTTTCCAGCCGGGCTTCGTCCTGGGTGATTTGCTGTTCCAGCCGGGCGGCGGCGTTTTCCAGCTTGCGGCGGCGGGATTGCTCTTCCTTGCGGCGCAGGTAGTCCTGTTTATTGTCGCTGGCGTCCTCGTCCGCTTTGGCAGCGGTTGCTGTGGCCAGCACCGCTTGTCCGGCGGCCAGCAGCTTCTTTTCCAGATAATAGTCGTAGTTGCCGGGATACATGGTCAAGCCTTGGGCGGTCATGTAGTATATTTTGGTAGCCAGTCGGTTGATCAGATACCGGTCATGGGAGACCACCAGCATGGTGCCGTCATAGTTGAGCAGGGCTTTTTCCACAGCCTCCCGGGAGTGGATATCCAAATGGTTGCTGGGCTCGTCCAGCAGCAGCAGATTGGCGGGCTTGAGCATCAGCTTGAGCAGCTCCAGACGGGCTCGCTCCCCGCCGGAAAGTGTGGAGACGACTTTTTGCACCGCATCGCCGGGAAAGAGAAAGCTGCCCAGTGCGGTGCGGATCTGGGTTTGGGTCAGCTTGGGAAAGGCGTCGGTCAGCTCCTCCAAAATGGTGTTTTTGCCGGTGAGAGGCGCTTGGATTTGGTCATAATAGCCGGTATTGATGTTGATGCCCGGCTTGATCATCCCGCCATCCTGAGGATAGATGCCCAAAATCACCTTGAGCAGCGTGGTTTTGCCGCAGCCGTTGGCTCCCAGCAGAAAAACCCGCTCCCCCTTGAAGATTTCCAGATCTACGCCGGAAAAAAGCTGCTTTCCGTCAAAGCGCTTGCCCACCTGATGCAGCTGCAAAACCTCGTTGCCACCGGGCGGCGGCGGGGCAAAGCGAAAGCGCAGCGCGGCCTCGTCCTGCTCTGGGGGGATCAGCTCTGCCCGCAGCCGAGCCACCTGCTTTTCCTTGCTGGCAATGGTCACATAGTTATGGGCCTGATTAAACCGCTTTTGCTGGGCGATGATCGCTTCCACGCGGCTGATTTCCCGCAGTTGGTTTTCGTAATTGCGGCGGATGGTTTCTTCCATGGCTTCCCGCTTTTGCCGGTGCAGGCTGTAATTGCCCTTGTTGCAGATCAGCCGCCCGTAGGCAAACTCCCAGGTTTCGTTGGTGACCTTGTCCAAAAAATAGCGGTCATGGGAGATGAGAATGAACGCCCCCCGATAGGCGGAGAGAAAGCCCTCCAGCCATTCGGTGGCGGCGATATCCAGATGATTGGTGGGTTCGTCCAGCAGCAGCAGGCCGGAATCACTAAGCAGCATCCGGGCCAGCAGCGCCTTGGAGCGCTGGCCGCCGGAGAGCGCCGTCACCGGCAGCTTGAGCTCTGCCGGGTCAAAGCCCAGCCCCAGCAGGGTGGAGCGTGCCCGGGAGCGGCAGGTGTAGCCGCCCTTTTGTTGATATTCCTCTTGCAGTCGTTGCTGTTCGGCGATGAGATTGGCGGCGGGAGCCTGCTCCAAAAGCCGGTTTAGCTCCTCCAGACGGGCTTCCATGGCAAACAGGGGCGCGAAAACCGCTTCTACCGCTTCCTCCAGGGTGGTATTTGGCGCCACGTTCAGGATTTGCTCCATATACGCGGGTTTGAGCCCTCGGGAAAAGATCACCTGCCCGGAATCGGCAGTCATTTCCCCGCTTAAAATGCGAAACAAGGTGGTTTTGCCGCAGCCGTTGACCCCGGTCAAGCCGATATGGGCGTTTTCCGCTACCTGAAAATCCAGGGGGCCGAACAATTCTGTTGCGCCAAAAGATTTATATAGTTGATTCCCGGAACAAATATTCATGACAGATCTTGGTTGTCCTCTCGGTTGGGATCCTGCTGCCCTTGGGGCGGCAGGGGATGAAATAAGGCGGAAAGATCCGGCTGAGCCTGGGCGGCCGGGTCGGTTCGCCGTGTTTTTGGGGCGGCGTATCCGTCGGCTTTGCGGCGTTGCTGCGGCTTGCGGCTTTGTTGCGGCTTGCCGTTTGCGCCGGTATGCGGCCGGATCTGCAAGCGTTTTTGCGCTGGGGCTTCTGCCGGGGCGTCCATTTCTTGGGGCGCGGCAGCTTGAGGCATTGTTTCCCGTGGGGGTATCGGCAAAGCGGCTTCCACCGGCGAGGGCGCGCCGGGGGCGGTTTGGCTGTCAGGGGGAAGCGTGCTTTCCAAAACAGCCTGCCGGTCTATGGTAAAGGAAGGCTTGGTCAAGGAAGGCTCTCCTTTGGAACGCAGAGCTTGCCGATCCAGTTGCAGGGTATCCTGAACGGCTTCCGCCGGGGCGGCGCCAGCCGGTGCTTGGTCGTTTTGGGCGGTTTCCGGTGGCAGGGTTCCATGCTCCTGCTGATATTGACGAAAATAGGCTTCCCTTTCGGCAAGGCGGCGTTCTTTTTCCTCCAGGCGTTGCAAGCGGTGCTGGGCCCGCACTTTTCTTTTGATGGATTTGCTGATGCGTACCAATGCATAAAGCAGCAGGCTTAGCAAAAGCCCTATTTTGCCGATGGAGACAAAGACCGCCTTTACCGGGGCGGTGACGGTGATGAACTCGCCAATCGGCAAAAAGGTCATGTCCTGGGCAAAATAGATCCAGATCCCGGCAAACAGTAGCGGGGTCAGCAAGCCGGGCCAAAAGCTGTGGCGCAGGGCAAAAAACAGCTGGATCAGCACAAAAACCACGACAAAGACTATGGCCAGCATTGTCCAGCCCAAGGGCGCATAAAGAAGATCGATCAGCATCGCACAAAACCTCCACCAAGCGAAAAACGCTTATATTCTATCTATATATCATACCAGAAACGCCACCCCAGGTAAAG
>CAYOVS010000169.1:0-678 GCA_964407445.1 uncultured Peptococcaceae bacterium | reverse complement strand
GTAAAGTATTCGTTGCTCTTTCTCAAAAGTAGTGTTACAATCTTTTTGAGGTGAACCGGGTGGAGAATTTACTTTTTAGCGTCAATTCCATTGCTCCTATCTTTATGATTATGGGGCTGGGCTATTTTTTGCGCAGCAAAAAGATGTTTGGCGAGCAATTTATTGATACTGCCACCAAAATAGTATTTACGGTCTGTATTCCCTGTATGCTTTTTCGGGATATTTGCAATAATGATATTGGAGAGGCCTTTGATATCCGGCTGCTGCTGGCGGCCGTCTGCGGCACCGTGTTTGTCTATGTGCTGCTGTGTTTGCTGGTGCCCCGGCTGATCCCCGATCCGCCCACCTTTGCCGCTTTTATCCAAGGCAGCTTTCGCAGCAATTTTATCGTGATCGGCCTGCCTATTGTTAGCAATGTGGCGGGCTCGATGGGCGTGGCCAAGGTGGCCTTGGCGGTATGCGTGATCGCGCCGCTATATAATATCCTGTCGGTGCTGATTTTGGCCCGGGCACAGCCGGGAAACGGCGGCAAAATGCTTTGGCGTACCATCCTCACCAATCCGCTGATCATCGGCACGCTGCTGGGGGTTGTAGCGTCCTTGATCCATTTGCAGCTTCCCCAGCTGCTGTGGCAGCCGGTGGAATCCTTGGCCAATATGGCCATGCCTTTGGCTTTGC
>CAYOVS010000168.1:0-4436 GCA_964407445.1 uncultured Peptococcaceae bacterium | reverse complement strand
CTCAAAAAATGACATCCCGCCAGGTGCAGGCAATCAAAACAAAGCAGCGTATCTATAATGCCGCCATTACCCTGATGCAGGAAAAAGGCTACAACAATACCACCATTGAAGACATTAGCGAAAAAGCCAAGGTATCTGTAGGCGCTTTTTATCATTATTTTGCCTCAAAAAGTGATATTTTCTTGGAAACGTACAAAGAATTTGATGATTTCTTTAAAGATGATGTGCAGCCTTTAATGAACCAGAAGGATTGCTTTGCCAATATTTTAGTGTTTTTCCGTGGCTATGCAGCGTTTAATCAAAGGCGGGGTTTGGATGCGGTGCGCCATTTATATCAAACCCAAAATAAATTATTTATCAAACGGGATCGTTATATGTATGTTTTGCTGCATCAATGTATAGAACAGGGGTGTGCGCAGGGACAGATTACTGCTGCAATGACCGTGGAGGAGATCGCCGATTTTTTGTTTCGGTTGGCCAGAGGGGTTATTTATGATTGGTGCCTGCATGACGGCGAATACGATTTGATCCAGATGATGCTGTTTGATATCGGCGCTGCCCGGGCTGTTGTTGCGGCGGGCGCCGCGAAGCCCTGAAACAGAAAAGCCTGATAAACAAAACTGCCGCAAACGGCAAAGGATGCGTTGCTTGTCATCCCTTCCGTTTGCGGCAGTTTTTTTGTGTTTTGCGGGTTGTAACTTATTTACCGGACAGTTTTTGATCCTTGGTGATAACCGCTGCCACCGCTTGATGCACGGCGGTGGTAAAACCGGCTTCTTCCAGCTTGAGCACGCCGTCGATGGTGGTGCCGCCGGGGGAACAAACTTGGTCGGTGAGTGCGCCCGGATGCTCGCCGGATTTCAGCACCATGGCGGCGCTGCCCAGCACGCCGTCGGCGGCCAACAGCAACGCTTGTTGCCGGGGCATTCCGGCTGCTACCGCAGCTTTGGCCAAGGCGTCGATGTACAGATAGGTAAACGCCGGGGCGGAGCCGCAAATGGCGGTAAAGGCGGAAAATTGGCTTTCCGGCAGCTTGGTAATGCTGCCGATAGCGGAAAAGATGGTGCAAACCGTTTGTTCATGCTCCGGCAAAACCTTTCTGTTTACCGAATAGCAGCAGGTGGCGGCAGCTACCTTGGCGTTGATATTGGGCATCACCCGGATAATGGGGATTTCCTCGCCCAAATACCGCTGCAAAAAGTCGATATCTTTGCCTGCTGCAATGGAGATCACCAGCTTGTTGTTGCTGATCAGGGGCGCCAGCTCCGGCAGAACGCCCGGCAAAACCTGTGGCTTTACCGCCAATACCAATACGTCTGCGGCAGCGATGACCTCTGCTCCTTGTGGGCAAAGCTGGATGCCGCAGGCTTGCGCCAAGTGCTGTGCCTGCTCCTGACAAATGTCATAACCGTAAATATCGGCCCCGGAAATCTTGCCCGAGCCGGTCATTCCTTTGATGATGGCGGAGGCCATATTGCCAAGCCCCACAAATCCAAACTTCATATACTTTATCCTCCAATCTTGCCGCCGCCCAGATCAGCACCGCTATACGGCAGGGGCAGCGTCACATGTAGGAGCGATGTCCACATCGCCCTGTTTGCGGCGTTGTTCACGCTTGCCCCAAAATCCGCAAACCCGTTTGCCGGTATGACGACGCTTTTTTAACGGATTTGGCCGGTGCCGTGGATGAGATATTTGATGGAGGTCAGCTCGTTTAAGCCCAGCGGACCTCTGGCGTGGAGCTTTTGGGTAGAGATGCCGATTTCCGCGCCGAAGCCAAACTCGCCGCCATCGGTAAACCGGGTAGAGGCATTATGGTATACCGCCGCAGCGTCTACCTGCTGCAAAAACCGTTCGGCGGCGCTGTCGTCCTCGGTAACGATGCATTCGCTGTGCATGGTGCCATAGCGGTAAATATGCTCAATAGCCTCAAACATATCGTCCACCACTTTGACGGCTAAAATATAATCGGAAAATTCCCGTCCCCAGTCGTCGTCCTGTGCTTTTTTGATGCCGGGCAAAATCGAGCAGCATCTTTCGTCGCCGCGCAGCTCCACATTTTTTTCATCCAGCCGGGCTTTGATCTTGGGCAAAGCCTGGTCGGCGATTTGCTTATGCACCAAAATACATTCGCAGGCATTGCAAACAGAGGGGCGGGAGGTTTTGGCATTGTAGATGATTTCTGTGGCCATATCCAAATCGGCAGATTTGTCCACATAAATATGGCAGGTTCCCGCACCGGTTTCGATCACCGGTACCCGGGCTTCCTGCAAGACGGATTGGATCAGTCCTCTGCCGCCCCGGGGGATCAGCACATCCACATAGCCGGTAAGGCACATCAGCTCGCGGGCGGATTCCCGGCTGGTATCCTGCACCAATTGGATGCAGTCGGCGGATAACCCCACCGATGCGACAGCGGAACGCATAACGGAGGTAATTTCTGCATTGGAGTGGATGGCTTCTTTGCCGCCGCGCAGAATTACCACATTGCCGCTTTTCAGGCATAAGGCGGCGGAATCCACGGTAACATTGGGGCGCGCTTCGTAGATGACGGCGATTACGCCCAAGGGAACGGATACCTTGAAAATTTTTAGGCCGTTGGGACGTTCAAAGCCGTCCAGTACCCGGCCTAACGGGTCGGGTAGCGCGGCAATCTCCCGCACGCTTTGGGCAATTGCGCTGATTCTCTCTTTGTCCAGCATCAATCTGTCCAGCAACGCATTGCTCAGACCGGCCTTTTGGCCTGCTACCGTATCCTGCAGGTTTGCTGCAATGATATCGTCGGTGTTCTGTTCCAGTGCATCGGCGATTGCCAGCAGCCCGGCCTGCCGTAGGGCAGGGGACACGTTTGCCATATGCCGCTTTGCTTCCTTGGCCCGGATGGCCATTTCCATCACATCGCTCATTTTTTCACCGCCTTAAAAATAGTACCTACATCCTCGCCTTCCAGCACCCGATACAGATCCTGAGGCCGGGAGCCGTTGATCACCACAGTGTTAATGCCGGCCTTGCCGGCAATTTGAGCCGCATGCACCTTGGTGCACATCCCACCGGTGCCCAGCGTGGAGCCAGCGCCGCCTGCCAGACAATAAATCTCGTCGGTGATTTCTTCCACAATGGGGATTCGTTTGGCCTCTGGGTTTATTCTGGGGTCGGCATCGTACAGGCCGTCCCGGTCGGTGAGAATCACCAACAGCTCCGCGCCGATCAAGGTGGCCACGGTTGCGGATAAGCTGTCGTTGTCGCCGTAGACGATCTCTTCTACGGCAACGCCATCGTTTTCGTTGATAATGGGAATTGCCCCATAAACAAACAGCTTTTCGAAAGCGTTGATCAAATTGGTTTTTCGTTCTTCGTCGTCCACATCGCTTTTGGTAATCAAAAGCTGTCCTACCGTGTGGCCGTATTCGGAAAACATTTTATCGTACATGAACATCAGCTCGCATTGCCCCACGGCGGAGGCGGCTTGCCGGCCTGGCGTATCCCCCGGGCGTACCTTTAAGCCCAGCTTGCCAACGCCTACACCGATGGCGCCGGAGCTGACCAGGGCAACTTGGATGCCCGCATTGAGTAAATCTGCCAAGACCCGCACCAGCTCCTCCATGTGGCGGATATTGGTTTTGCCGTTGGCATAAGCCAGGGTGGAGGTGCCCACTTTGACCACGATCCTAGATGCATAATTCAGCATAGTATTCCTCTGTATCGTCTCATTTTAGTTATTTTCTTGCTGCGAAAGCGGTTGGTTTTGCGACTCTTCTGGTCCGCCTTGCGGCGGCGGGTTGCCGCCTGGATAGGGCAGGGTGAACTCTACAATCCCCCCTGCATAAGCTGCAATTTCATAAGGATTAAAAAGCAATACCAGTCCTTCTCCGCTGTCGTACCACTTTCCCGGTAGGATATGGCGAGGTAAGTCTTGCTCCAGGGTGGGATTAAAGTTGGCAAGCTCGCCTGCGGCGGTGATTTGGGCGTAGATTTGCTTTGCCGCTGTTTGGGCAGCGTCTTGCCCTAAATACTCCTCCAGTGTGCGTAATTGTCCACTGGTCAAATCATAGGTATAGGCCAGCTTGGACACATAGGGATGGGCGGCGTTGCTGCTGGAATCGTAGCAGCCGATACCGATGCTGATGTAATCGCTGCCTTGATAAAGAACCGTAAAATCTCTGGTGTGGGTATATTGCACCATGGGTTCTGCTGTGTGGGCTGTTTGATCCTGGGCTTGCAGGGAATCAATAAAAACTTGATTTAGCGAAGCCAGACTGTTGTTGATTTCGTCCAGCGCCGGATCTTTTTTGGGTGCGGAAAGTTCCAGTCCGGATATGGTGATGCTGCTGTAGACCAGATTTTGCTCTTGCAGCGTTTTTTCGGTGATCAGGGAGCCGTACTTAATTTGCAGCGTATCTATTGCGGGCGTCGTTTCCTGCTCTTGCTCTGTTGGT
>CAYOVS010000167.1:1197-4441 GCA_964407445.1 uncultured Peptococcaceae bacterium | reverse complement strand
TGGTGATGGCGATACTTTCCACGATATCGGCAACTTCTTCGCAAGCATCGCAGCATTTTTCGAAATAGCCGTATATTTCCCGCCAGGCAATGATGTGCAGTGGATCTTTGCTGGCAACATGTAGCCGCCGCAGCAATTGAATATACATAGCATCCCCGGTTTCTTCAATATGGTTGATTTCGATGACCAGCTGCCGCAATTGCTTGGATTTTTTAAAATTGCTGAATTCCTGTAGCATATTCTTTGTTGATTGGCAGCCGTCAATGACCACTTGGGCAAAAGCAATTGCCTCTTGGGGAATGGCGGTAATATTGTTGATGTAAATATGGATCAAAATGTCCTCAATAGAGTCGGTAACGTCATCAATATTTTGGCTCAACTTGATAATGTCGTCCCGCTCAATGGGGGTGATAAAAGCCCGGACGATTTCCGAGGTCATATTATGCTTGATATTGTCTCCCTGATGCTCCAACTCGTGCATGTCCTTCAGCCTTTGGGGAAGCTGTGCCGGATCAAAATCATCCAAATATGTTTTGAGCAGCTCCGCTGCCTGACAAGAAATGGCAATGCCTTGCACAAAGCTATTAAAATAGTAGTTTTCCGCTTTTTTCGTCATAGAAAAATCCTTTCCTATAAGATAAATATAAATAGCTTGGCCATCACATAGCCAATCAGACCGCAGCCGGGGAAGGTGAGGATCCAAGTAAGCACCATATCCTTGACCACACCCAGATTGATGGCGGAAAGACGTTTGGTTGCGCCTACGCCCATGATAGCGGTAGTTTTGGTATGGGTGGTGCTCACCGGTATGCCAAAGAGGGAGGAAAGCAGCAGGCAAGAAGCGCCGGCCAAATCGGCGGCAAAGCCTTGATATTTTTCCAGCTTGACCATATCCATGCCTACCGCCTTGATGATTTTATAGCCGCCCAAGGAGGTGCCTAGCGCCATTACAGCCGAGCAAAGCAGCATCATCCAAATGGGCAAAGCCACATTGCCGGTGGCATCGTTCCCGTTGACCAAAAACACGCCCAAAATCAAGACGCCCATAAACTTTTGTCCGTCTTGGGCGCCATGCATAAAGGACATGGCTGCACCGCCGAAAATTTGGGCGTTTTTGAAAAATCCGGCGGTTTTGCGACGATCCATATGCCTACAGAGCAGCATGGTTAGCCGGGCATAGAAATAGCCGCTGACAAACCCCAGCACAGTAGAAAGCACCAGGCCGTACAGTACCTTTATCCATTCGCTGCCATTAATCCCGCCAAAGCCGTTATGCAGCGCAATGGCCGCGCCGGACAGCCCGGCGATCAAGGCATGGCTTTCGCTGGTGGGGATGCCAAAATACCAGGCGGCCACGGCCCAGAGAATAATTGCAAACAGAGCGGCGCATAAGGCAATGGTTGCTTCGTTGCCTACGCCGTTAAAATTGACCATATTTTTGATGGTCATGGCCACGGTTGCGTTAAACAGCGTCATCACCAAGACACCCAAAAAGTTGAATACCGCAGACATCAGCACTGCAATTTTTGGGGACATAGAACGGGTTGCTACGCAGGTGGCAATAGCATTGGGCGCGTCTGTCCAGCCATTGACAAAAATCACGCCCAATGTCAGGCCAACGGTAATTAACAATACCGGATTGGCGATAATTTGACCAATAAACCAACTAAATGAAATTTCCAAAGAATTCCCGCCCTCTGTCGACTATTCCTGGCAGCAAACCAGGGCCACTGTGTTGACGATATCTTCGATGCTGCAACCCCGGGACAAGTCGTTGACCGGCTTGGCCATCCCTTGGAGGATGGGGCCGATGGTTTGCGCATGTCCAAAACGCTGCACCGCTTTGTAGCAGGCATTACCCGATTGCAGGTCGGGGAAGATCAGCACGTCGGCATGTCCCGCCACAGGGCTGCCGGGCGCTTTAAATTCCCCTACGGAGGGGACTACGGCCGCATCAAGCTGCAGCTCGCCGTCGATGGTCAGCTCGGGATAGTGTTCTTTGGCAATGGCGGTTGCGGAAGCAACTTTATCTACCAGCTCATGCTTGGCGCTGCCTTTGGTGGAGAAGGAAAGCATGGCCACTTTAGGATCGGCGATGCCCACCACGTTCTTGGCAGTTTGGGCGCTGCAATAGGCAACCTCGGCCATTTGCACATCGGTAAGCGTGGGGTTGACGGCGCAATCGGCAAAGACCATGATACCCTCCTTGCCATAGGACTGTTCTTTGGTAACCATAATAAAAGCGCCGGATACCGTGCTGATCCCGGGCTTGGTTTTGATAATTTGCAAGGCGGGGCGTAAAACATCACCGGTAGCGTTTTCTGCACCGGCTACCATGCCCTGACAAATGCCCTTATAAACCATCATCACACCAAAATAAAGCGGGTTTTTCATGGTGGCCAATGCTTTGTCCATAGTCATGCCTTTTTTAGCGCGCAGTTCGCAAAATTCGCTGGCAAATTCCTGATAATGGGCGTCCTGCTCCGGATCGATCAAGGTGATGCCGGTCAAATCTACATTTTGCTCCGCTGCATTGCTGCGAATTTGGGCAATTGGCCCCAGCAAAGTGATTTGGGCAATTTGTTCTTTTACCAATGCAGCCGCAGCGGCAATCGTCCGTTTTTCCGTACCTTCTGCCAGGACGATGTGCTTTTTTTGCAGCCGTGCTTTTGCTCTTACTTCTGCAATAATATCCATGTTATACCCTCCAATTAATGTTTTCAACTATTAAATAAATGAAATGAGCGGATTTAAAAAACATCTATCATATTATACCCCACCGTCCGTTTATTTTCAACAAAATATCTGCTCTTTAAAGCAAAGGAGATAATATATATAATGAAAGCAAAAAGCGAAGGAGCGGATAGCGATGTTAAAGCATATCGTGATGTGGAATTTTAAGGAACAGGCGGAAGGCGCCGATAAAGCGGCCAATATGGCCAAGGCAGAGCAGCTGCTAAAAGCGCTGCGGCCGATTATCCCCCAGATTCTTTCCATGCAGATCGGGCCGGATGTGGTGCGTAAGGACGGTTCTTATGATATGGCGCTGGTGATCGACTTTGCCGGCAAGGAGGAGCTGCAGTACTACACCAATCATCCAGAGCATCAAAAGGTTTCCGCATTTATCGGCAAGGTGCGGGAATCCCGGGTAGCCTGCGATTTTTATTTTGAACAATAGGCGGTAAGAGGATTCATTGCGGATAAAACAAAAGGGGGGACGTGCTTTTGCCTGCGCAAAACAGTT
>CAYOVS010000167.1:0-1187 GCA_964407445.1 uncultured Peptococcaceae bacterium | reverse complement strand
GTTCCCCTTTTGTTTTATCTATCAAATGTTTCTCTATCAAGGCTTTTGCAAATAGCGTAGATACTCGCCGCTGCGTACTGTTTCGATCAATTCCTGAGAAATGCTTAGGGTGTTTACTCCTTCCGGGATCTCTGATCGTGCAAACCAGTGGGCTGCCGATAGCTCGCTTTGTTGCATGGTAATGGTATCGTCGCCATCCAGCTCCGCAAAAAAACAGATCATCATCGAATCGGAAAAGCCCCAGGGCTGACTTTTATAGTAGCGGATATTTTTGATCCGCAGACCAACTTCCTCCATTACTTCTCTGGCTACGGCTTCTTCCAGGCTTTCGCCGATTTCTACAAAACCGGCCACCAAGGCGAAGCGCTTGTAAACGCTGTTGCGCCCTTTGGCCATCAGCAGCCGATCGCCATCGGTAACCGCCACGATAATGGCCGGGGAGATTTTGGGGTATTCGATATGGCCGCATTGGGGACAAACCGCCGAACGTTCTGCTTTGCCGTTTTCCATCCGGCTGCCGCAGCCACCGCAAAATTGTCTGCTGCTGCGCCAACGATACAAGTGTTGGGCGGTGCAGGCTGCAAAGGATAGATGTTGCGGCTGCATCTGCCGAATGTAATGAGCGGCTTCGAAAAAAGTCAGAGATTGGGGTACTTGTTCCGGCGGCTTTGTCAGGAAAAAGCGTTGTTCTTCTATAGAAAACAAATATTCCGCCGCCGGCAGTGGCTTTGCCCCGCACAGCTGTGCAAAGCTGGGTGGAACCGGGGTGTCAGAGTTTTGGGTCAGCAGAATCTGTTTTTGATCAAAGATAAAGGCAATATCTTCTGGGCGAGGGGTAAGCCGGCGAAAACTGTTATCAAATAGCAGCGGTGCAATTTCGTTAATCATATCCGGGCTCCGTTTGACTTGTATTTTTCAAATAGATATGTTATTCTGTTCAACAATTACAAAGAGTACGGCAGGTTGTTTCTGCCGGAACGGCTATTGGTAGTATCTCAATCTTTTTTTGTATTATTTGCGACAGGATTGTACTGTCATTATCAACTGCCGAGAGAGGATTGTCAAGAGCAATGTGACATAAAAATGGCTGTGCTTTGCAGTGTTTGCCGATAACCGGCATTCTTTGGCAACCGGAAACGGCAAGTAAAGGAAAAAAACTGTTTGGCTCGAATTATTATAGGTTAGTA
>CAYOVS010000166.1:0-4447 GCA_964407445.1 uncultured Peptococcaceae bacterium | reverse complement strand
GCTGTCAGATTACATATGATGGCTTCCCCTTGGGGCAGCTTACGATATTTCGTCAAAAACAGGACTTTGACGAAGAAGCAGCCATATACCTGGATTACAGCAGCATCCTTTGCTCCGGCTTTAATCACCAATATGTAAAGTCCATGCGTATTCAGGAGCTTTTGCAGCTTGTATATTATAACAAAGCCATTCCTGAAAGTGAATTATCACTGCTGACGCAGCAAGGCTATGCGCTGGTACTCCGCCCCAAGGAGAATCAGAAGAATCTGCGGAGGCCGGAACCGGAGGAAGATGATTTTTTCGGCTATCTCATTCATTCCTCCTTTGAGCAAACAGTAGTTCATGCATTTTTGAATAATGGCGACTTGCTTCTTTTTGTGGATACGGATGCGATCAACAGCTTTATTGAGCAGCTGGCCTTCATTGCCTCTGAGAATAACCGCAGCTATATCATGGGCATCAGCGGAAAATATCCGCAAGGGCAGTTGGCAGTTGCCTTTGCGGAGGCCAAACATGCGGCTGGCATTGGTGATTTGCTGTCCAATGAGCAACAGGTATTTTTTTTCCATGATTTGGGTATCTATCGCTTATTCAATTATCCTGACAATGGCTGGACGATCAATCAAATGCTGGACGAAATGACAGAAAAGCTGGATATGCTGGATTCGGAAAAGAAACAAGTGCTGACAAAAACCTTGACTTGCCTGGTCAAGCACAATTATAACTATTCCAAGGCGTCAGAGGAATTGTATGCTCACCCCAACACCATCCGTTACCGCATCAGCCTGCTGGAAGAAATGTGGGGCAAGGATTTGAGCCGGGACGAAGATCGCCTGTTATTCAGTCTTATCGGCAAACTGCTGCCGTTATGGAAAAAATATACAAAGTATTCTCAGGAATAAGCGTTCCCCTGTTCACACAATGGCAGCGAATGATCCTTCTGTGCATAAGACATCCTTTTAAAATCTCTTTCCTGCCCACTTAACCGGGGTGGTGGATCATTGTACGAGCTTTAAGTAGCTGCGGCCATCTGCATAGTTGTGCTCCGGCTTGCTTCCATTTTGCGCAGGATAACAACACCCAGCTGACCGTCCAGAGGCAGCCCCTAGTCTGCAAAGGGAGCATACTTTTCACCGTCAGCAGCATACTCCATAATCCGTTTGCCGGTGGTTTCGCCATTTAAAATGTTCCATCCTATCACTACTAATTTACATGACAAAGACATATAACGCCAACAAAAAAGCGCCCGGTTTCCAAAAAATCTGAAAATCGAGCGTTTGTTTTCTTATGCTATTTCCTTTTGACCCTGGAGAAAAGCAATAGTGCATTCTGCCCACCAATAGGCGTACATGCATTGCCCTGAGTACACGTTGATCGCCGAAGCATCGCGCTGATACAGGTTCCAGTCAAACTGTGACTTGTCCACCATAATACCGCGTTTCTTTTGCATAAGGATGCCATCTGCCTGATAGGCAGTGAGAGATCTTCTCAAGTCGCTCAGGTATACGTTTTGGATAGGTTAAAACCTGAAAATAAAGGCTGTCGCAATTTGCGGCAGCCTTTAGTATATCCGAACCTGTACTTTTAGCCTGCCCTTGCGGGTCTGCTGTTCTTCGCCCACATAGACAAAACGGCCAAATCCTCTTACCGATATTCTTTGCCCCGGCTCGATTCGGGCGTCACCATGAAGCTGGGGCAAATCCTCCACAAAAACCTTGCCTTGCCCGATCAAGGCTTGACTTTCGCCCCGGGAAAGGCGATACACCGCCGCTACCAATGCGTCTAAACGGGAGGACGCCAAGGTCAAAGCAGTTGGCGGGGGCTCCTGCAAAAGCAATTGCGGCGGCTGCGCTAACACCGTGCAAACCACCGTAGTATGCCCCACCTGCCCCAGCTGGCTGCAAATATGCTCCGCCAGCGTATCCAAACAAAACAGGCAGGCCGCATCCTCCAAAACCACGATATCGCCTAGCATGGGGCGGCGCAAGCCCAACGCCATCAAGGAGCCCAAATAATCCCGATGAGTCAGCGGATCGGCAAACTTCGCCGCTGCCGGTTTGATAGAAATGCAGCTGACCGGGGGTTCCAGCGGATAGCCGCAAAGCTGCGCATCGCCAAAGCAAGCCAGTTTCCGTTCCGCCTGCGGGTAGCCGCCGACCAAAACAAAAGGGGCAAAATTGCCGCGTTTGGATATGCGCAGCAAAAGCGCCTGCTCCGCCACAGTTAAAAAATCTGTATTGGTATAGCAGCAACGCTCCCCGGCCCGATAGGCCAGCTCGGTAAATCTGTTGACAAGCTGTGGATCATACTCCGTCACGGCAGCACTCCTAACCGCAGTTTTGCGCCAACCAGCGCAAAACCATCGGCGCAGCCGTGCGGAACCAGGGGCAATATTGCTCCGGCTCGATCAGCAACCCGGCGGCCAGCTCCGTCACATCCATCCATTTTACCTGGGCAATCTCCTGAGGATTCGGGGTAATCGACCCATCATATTGGCCTACCAAAACATGGTCGTATTCGTACTCGAACAAATCCTCGGCAAACCGATGAAAATAAACAAAAGAACCGATCTCGGTCAGGGAAGCAGTGCAACCTAGCTCCTCCGGCAAACGGCGCTGCGCCGCAGCCAATACCGTCTCCCCTACCCGGGGATGGGAGCAGCAACTATTGGCCCACAAACCGCCGGAATGATATTTTTCCTCGGCGCGTTTCTGCAGCAGCAACTGATTGTCCCGATATAAAAAAACGGAAAAAGCCCGATGCAGCACAGGCTTGCGATGGGCTTCCATTTTTTCCATACCGCCAATCACTTTATCAAAAGCGTCAACCATGATCAGCTGATCCATCATTTCCCACTTCCCTCCGTCGAATACCGACTTACAAATAATCGTGCCGCCTCCATGGCATTCTCGCATAATAGATCAATTTCCTGGCGCTGGGCTTGCTCAATATGAATCCCCGCTGTCAGTGCAATTACCTGCCCGGTTTGCAGGCAAAGATAGCGGGCCAGCTTTTGGGCAATATAAATATCCTTATGCCCAGGTACGGTCAGCAGCCAGGAATCGTCCGTCAAACCATCTCCCTGCATATTTTGCCGGGGCGCAGCCAAAGCCACACCACCCACATGGGGCGCTTCTCCACCAAACAAAAATCCGGATAAACCGCCGCCTTCGGTATCCGCTATCTGCAGCGATACCTGATATCGTCCTTCGCCGCAATTCTCCAAATAGGTTTTCATTTTTGCACCTCTATCCCAAAAACACCCGCCACAAGCATTGCCAAACCTGCTGCAATACACCGCCGAAGGTATACACATCCATATCAATGGCCGGATATAAATCTACCACAGTCTTATTTCCTTCTCCATCATTATAAGAGATCGTACCAATAGCTTGATCGGCAGTAAAGGGAGTTTCAACACTATCCGGCAAAGTAACTACACCATCCGGCGAATAGCGGGAATCGTTTTCCATCACCAAGTATACATCGTCGCCTAAAATCACGTCTACACTATTTTGCCGCCCTTGCTGCACCTTCACAGAACCAACAATTTTCCCCTTATTGGCCACCTTGCTCAAAGAAAAATTGGCAAAGCCATAGTCCATCAATTGGCTGGTTTCGCCATAATGATCGGTACTGTTTAAAACCACGCTGATCAGCCGCATCCCATTTCTGGTTGCGGAGGCCACCAGGCAATTTCCCGATTTAGAGGTATAGCCGGTTTTAACGCCATCCGCCCCTTCATACAGAGAGAGGAACTGATTATGATTATAGACCACCCGGTCGTATTCGTTGCCCTCCCAGGGTACCGTCCAGGTATAGGTGCTGACGATGGTGTTAAATTCCGGGGTTTGCAAAGCAACCCGGGCGATCTCCGCTAAATCGGCAGCAGTGGAATAATGCCCTTCCGCATCCAGGCCATGGGGATTGACCCAATGACTGCCCGTAAGCCCTAGCTCTTCCGTGCGCTGATTCATCATCTCTACAAAAGATTCCTCGCTGCCAGCCACCCCGATAGCCAAAGCCTGCGCGGCGTCATTGGCCGACCGCAGCAGCATCGCATACAGCAAATCTTCGTACGTTTGGGTTTCGCCTGCCGCCAAATAAATGCCGGACTCTCCCACATTGACAAAATCGGCCGGTAGCGTAACGGTTTGGCTCAAGTCACTAATATGTTCCAGTACGATTAATGCCGTTAAGATCTTGGTGGTGCTGGCCACAGACAGCTCTTCCTCTGCGTTTTGGCTAAATAGCACCTTGCCACTGGCAGCATCGATCAAAATTGCCGATTTTGCCGTTAATTCCAAAGCATAGGCAGAACCTGACCAACAAGCCAAAATTATAAAAACGATCATGATCTTGATCAGTAGTTTTTTCACGTACAGCCTCCTTGTATTTCACATCCGTATCTTTAAATATTTCCTGTCTACCAATTAGAATCCTGCCA
>CAYOVS010000165.1:0-4462 GCA_964407445.1 uncultured Peptococcaceae bacterium | reverse complement strand
AAATTTTTCTCTAACAACGCACAATCTGCTTTCTTGTGTCTTATTATATGCTGATCCATTACAGATACAATATACCTATATCCCTGAGAGAAACACTTGTTTCTCTCAGAGAAACAAAGAATACGTCATAATGCATGTTTTGCGGAAGTTTTCTTTTTTATTTGAGATAGATTGTGTAGAAAAAGGGGGAGAAGAACCGCTTGACAAGAAAGCGGATACAGGATAGCATAATATCAGAGAGTTATGGGTTTTGGGAACAGAAAAGCTTTTGTTGCTCTCTTTTACTTAAAGCAGGATGTCAATTGTTGTGTGAAGTGGTTCAATCTATTATTGGGAGTTGAGCGGATGAATATACTTTTTTTCCTTACGCCAAAGAACGATGTTGCTTATATTTACGATGATTTTACGCTAAGACAAGTCTTGGAAAAAATGGAAAATAACAGCTATACCGCCATTCCGATCATTAGTCGTCAGGGAGAATACGTCGGCACAGTTACTGAAGGAGATTTGCTTTGGGGAATCAAAAATCAATTTAATCTGGATTTGAAAAAAGCAGAGGATGTGAAAATTGAAGAGATTCCCCGACATATGGACAACAAACCTGTTTATATTTCGGCAAATACAGAAGATGTAATTGCCAAAGCAATGGAGCAAAATTTTGTACCGGTCATTGATGATCGGGGCGTCTTTATTGGGATCATTACCCGCAAAAGCATTATCAAGTTCTTTTATGATAAATTTCTGGGGATTACCGCTCTGGCATAAGCCTTTGTTCACAACTGCAGCAAATACGCGTCCTTTTGGGCGCGTATTTTTTATGAAAGCTATTGACAATTGAGCCATGGTTCAACTATAATGAAGCCGAAGGTTGATTGAACGGTTGTTCAATTGAACAACCATATTATTCCAATTTAGGGGGTGGTTCCAATGTATGGAAATTGTGAAATACAATCCTGTGATTGCGAGGTTATTCATTCTGAAGTTGTGGAGCAGGTGCGGCAAACAATGCCGGAAGACGATGTTTTGTATGATCTGGCTGATTTTTTTAAGGTTCTGGGAGATAGTACCCGTACCAAGATTATTTGGGCCTTGGATACGCAGGAGCTTTGCGTTTGCGATTTGGCGGTGTTGCTTAATATGACCAAATCCGCTATATCCCATCAATTGCGCTCGCTGCGCGCCGCCAATTTGGTCAAGTTTCACCGGGATGGCAAGGTGGTTTACTATTCGCTGGCGGACGATCATGTGCGGCAAATTTTTGAAAAAGGGTTTGAGCATATCAGAGAGGATCGCGGGGAGGAATAACCATGAGAAAAACATATCGTTTGGAAAATCTTGACTGTGCCCATTGTGCAACAAAGATGGAGGATAAGATCAACAAATTGCCCGGCGTAGAAGAAGCTATCGTAAACTTTATGGCGGGTAAGATGATTTTGCAGGCGGCGGAGCAGGATATGCCCCAGGTTATTGAGGAAGCCATCAAAATCATCAACAAGCTGGAGCCGCAGGTTGTGGTGCATGCAGTTTAACAAGTAACCGTAAAGGAACTTTTATATGAATCTAAAAAAGTCAAATAAATCGATATTGCAGTTAATTGCCGCAGCGTTTTTTTTGCTTTTGGCGCTGTTGCTTAGGAATAGTTCTATTCTTGCCTTTTGCTTGTTTGCAATCGCCTATCTTTGCGTGGGCGGAGAGGTGATTTTGCGGGCTGTTCGCAGCATTCGCTATGGGGATGTTTTTAATGAGAATTTTTTGATGGGCATTGCCACGATCGGTGCGTTTGCCGTTGGCGAATACCCGGAAGCAGTTGCGGTGATGCTGTTTTATCAGATAGGCGAGCTGTTTCAGGAATATGCGGTGGGCAAATCCCGGCAATCTATTGCCCAATTGATGAATATTCGCCCCGATCATGCCAATGTGAAACGGGAAGGGCATCTGCTGACGGTAGATCCCAATGAAGTAGCGGTTGGCGAATGGATCGTGGTCAAACCGGGAGAGCGGGTGCCTTTGGACGGCATTGTGCAGGAAGGAAGCTCTGCTTTGGACACCTCTGCCTTGACCGGAGAATCTGTGCCGCGGCAGCTTGCCCCCGGCGGCTATGCGTTAAGCGGTTGCGTCAATTTAAGCGGTCTGCTCACAATTGAGGTAGAAAAACCGGCAGGGGAATCAACGGTCAGCAAAATATTGGAGTTGGTGGAAAACGCTTCTGCAAAAAAATCCCAATCCGAGCGCTTTATCACCCGGTTTGCCCGGTACTATACGCCGATTGTGGTAATTTTGGCGGTGCTGCTGGCAGTGATCCCGCCTTTGACCTTTTCTGCGGAGGCGTTTTCCGTCTGGTTCTATCGGGCTTTATCTTTTTTGGTGGTTTCCTGTCCTTGCGCTTTGGTGATATCGGTGCCGCTGAGCTTTTTTGGCGGTATCGGCGGTGCGGCCCGCTTGGGCATCCTGATTAAAGGCGGCAATTATCTGGAAGCACTGGCCAAAACAGAAATTATTGCTTTTGATAAAACTGGTACGCTAAGCAAAGGCGTTTTTGAGGTGCAGCAGGTTTACCCGGAATTTACCGATAAGGAAACGTTGCTGCGTTTGGCGGCTTATGCGGAAAATTATTCCAACCATCCGATCGCCGGGCCATTAAAAAAAGCCTATGGTCAGGAAATTGATGCGGCTTTGATCGAACAGACCGAGGAAGTGGCCGGTATGGGAATCCGGGCAAAAATTGCCGGCAAAACGGTATTGGCAGGCAATCGCAAGCTGATGGCTTCCGCCGGTGTGTTTTGCAATCAACCGGATCAGGCCGGAACTGTGGTGTATCTGGCTGAAGAAGGAAAATATTTAGGCTGCATTGTGATCGCAGACCAGCTAAAAGAAAACGCTGCCGCCGCTTTGCGCCAATTGAAACAGGCAGGCATCAAGAAAACGGTGATGCTCACCGGGGACAGCGAGGAAGCCGCTGCCCAGGCTGCCAAAGCCCTGCAAATGGATTGCTATTATGCCGCGCTGCTGCCGGGAGATAAAGTGCAAAAGCTGGAAGCATTATCTGGGGAAAAAAGCACTTCCGGCAAGCTGGTGTTCGTGGGAGATGGCATTAATGACGCACCTGTATTGGCTGGTGCGGATATCGGCATCGCCATGGGCGCTTTAGGCTCTGACGCCGCAATCGAAGCTGCCGATATTGTGATCATGACCGATGAGCTGCCAAAAATAGCCACGGCAATTCGTATTTCTAAAAACACCTTGAAAATCGCTCAGGAAAATGTGGCTTTTGCGCTGGCTGTAAAAGCGTTGGTCTTAGTCCTGTGTGCTGTTGGCGCTGCCGGAATGTGGGCTGCGGTATTTGCAGACGTGGGGGTCACGGTATTGGCGATCTTGAATTCCTTTCGGGCATTGTTTATCCGTTACCGGGATCAGGCAGAATAGCGTATGGGTGTACCTGCACTTTTTTCTCTCCATTGCGTATTGTGTATTGCTTCGTCAAATTGGAGAGAGGAAGGCGACCTGCATGGAGCTAAAATTTGATATGCGGCAAATTCCCCCGGGGGTTTCCAACAATGTTCCGGTACTCCGTCAACCTGTGCAACCGGCCAAGGTAAATTTGCCCTTGCTGGAACGGCAAAAAAAACCGGGGACACAGGAGGATGCCGTTAAAGAAATCTTTGAAGAACTGAACAGTTTGATTGGTTTAACGGAGATCAAAAAACTATTGTTCGAGGTGTACGCATTTTCTCAAATTCAAAAGCAACGTAAAAAAGAACAGCTTTGTTCGGAGCCCACAGTGTTGCATTCGATTTTTACCGGCAATCCCGGCACCGGCAAAACCACAGTGGCTCGGCTGATGGCTCGTTTATACAAAGAAATGGGTGTATTGAGCAAGGGACAGCTTGTTGAGGTGGAACGAGCCGATTTGGTGGGGGAATTTGTAGGGCATACCGCGCAAAAAACCAGAGAACAGGTAAAAAAAGCGTTGGGGGGGCTCTTGTTTGTGGATGAAGCCTACTCATTGGTGCGCGGAGGCGAAAAGGATTTTGGCAGGGAAGCCATTGACGCTTTGGTCAAAAGCATGGAAGATCATAAAAATGATTTTGTTTTGGTTTTGGCAGGCTATAACGACGAAATGGCGGATTTTTTGGCGTCCAATCCTGGTTTGCAATCCCGCTTTCCTTTACAAATTGATTTTGCCGATTATTCCCTAAAAGAATTGCAGGATATTGCCGGATTGATGTATCAGGAGCATCAATACCATCCCAGCGAGGAAGGTTGGCGGGAAATCGAGCGCTATTTGCTCAAATCATCGATCAATAGCGGTACGGAAGCTTTGCGGATGGGCAATGCCCGGGCGGTGCGCAATTTAGTGGAGGGCTCTCTGCGGGCCCAGGCGGTGCGGTTGTTGGCTGCGGAACAATCCGGCTGGAGCAGGGAAGACCTGCAAATCATTGCCGGGGAGGATGTGCGTGCTGCG
>CAYOVS010000164.1:0-4475 GCA_964407445.1 uncultured Peptococcaceae bacterium | reverse complement strand
CTCTTCCGGCTCGCTCCACAAATCGGCGGCATAAACGGTAAAGCCGTATTCTTTTGCCAGAAAGACAGAGGTAACTCCCTGACCGCGTCCAAGATCGCAGACGATTGCGCCTGCTGGAATTTTATTCTCCTGCAACAGTTCTTCTTCCAGTTTAATGGGGTTTGGCCCCATAATTCGGTCATAAAATTTCTTTGTAAGATATTTTTGGCTGCGAATATACTCCATGATTATTCTCCTTTTGCTTTTCTTGATGATAAAATGCAGCATACCAACTACTGTTTTAGCAGATTTTGCATAAAGCGGTCGATATGATCTTCTGCCAAGGCGGTGATTTCCTCTTTATCCAGAGCGCTGTCATAGATGCTGATGAGCAAATAGATTGGTGCATAAAATGCCAGAGCAAGCTGTTTTGGCGAGGTACTACAATGCTGACAGCCAGCCATTTCACCAAATAAATCTTCCATATAGCCTACCGGACCGGCTGCAAGATATTGCTGATACAATTGCGCCATTTCGGAACTGTGGTATTGTTCCAAGGTGAGCAGCTTGCGGAACAGAGAGGGAAATTCCTCTTCCGTCCAATAGCGAAACTGTGCTTTGCTATATGCCTGAATCATTTCCAGCGGCGTGTGGCCGTAAGCGTTTGCCATTTCGGCAAAGGTTCCCTCCGGCATCTGGTATTGTTCTGCACGATCAAAGTCCATCTGTGCCATACGTTCTACAACATTGTCAAAAATTTTCCGTTTGCTTTGATAATGTCTGTACAATGCGCCTTTTGTAAGGGAAAGTCGGTCAGCAATCTCCTTGACCGAAACCGCTTCATAGCCGCTTTGGGCAAATAGTCGCAGCGATTCTATCAGGATCCGTTCTTTTGTATCGCTCATGCGGCATTTCTCCTTCAATAAAATAAACGATCGTTCACTGTGTAGTATAGTGAACGATCGTTTATTTGTCAAGAGGGAAACGCAATGCAGCGTAGTTTTACTTTTTCTTTTCCACAGCGACCCATAGCTCACAGGTATAATCGGGGGAGGTCACATCATCGGAGGGGTATGCTTCAAAGTCGGTGCCGCCGCAGGGCTGGTAATCACTTTGGGGAAAAAATTCACTGTAGATTTGCTGATACAGTTTTTGAAAGGCCTCCGGCATTTTGCCCACGCACTGGAACACTGCATAGGTATGGCCGGGAATTTCCACAACTACAAGGCCTTCGTCGGTGATGGGCATGCCATTATACATGGCGCCGATAGCGTAGGGAAAGTTTTCGTCTGTGGTATCCTTGCCAAAGCAGGCGCCGACAATGCATTTCCCAAAAATATTGCCCTCTGGGATATAGTTGCATAAGGCGGGGATGGTGCCATCCATGCTGCATTGCCCCCAGAATTGGGAGATTTCTGCCGTTGTCATTTCCGCATTGCAGGATACCTGTTTCTTTTTGGCAATGATCTTGAAGGCATCCTTCTTTTCGATTCTGTAATCCATGATGTTTCCTCCGTCTAAAATTAGTTTTACAGAAAGGCGTGAGAAAGATTTTAGGGCTGCACCGCAGGATTTTGCCTGCGATGGTGAAACGCCGTGAAAGCGGGTGAAGGCACGTCCGAAGCTTTCGGGACTGTCGTAACCGTACTTCAACGCAATGTCGATCACTTTTGTTTCTGAGGATGCAAGCTCACTGCCCGCAAGGGATAAGCGTCTTGCACGAATATATTCGCCCAGGGTGAAGCCGCAGAGAATGCTGAATACCCGCTGAAAATGAAAGCTTGACGAATAGGCCTGCTTTGCCACCTGCTCATAATCAAGATCGCCGGTGATATGTTCTTCTACATAATCAACAGCTTTTTGAATCCCGGTGATCCAGTCCATTGTGCTGCCTCCTTTCTGTATGTGCTTATTATAGCGAAAGTTGTATTTGTTATCGTGATTATTTGTGCGGAGGTGTGACAGGTTGGTCGTTGGCTATTTCTTGTTCGATCCAAGCCATTAGCAGGTTAACTATTTTTTCTTGCTGTGTTTCCGTCAGATCCTGTCCCATAGGAACATGATACCATTTGTACAGACAGCCGCGACAGCAGCAGGCACAGGCGTGCTGCGCCACAAATACCGGGTGTCCGCCCAGTGGCGTTTGTCTGCCGTCGTTGGCAATTACAGCCGGGGCCAGGCGCGATCGGATCAATTGCCAGGCGTGGCTGCGGATGACGTCCATGCCTTTTTCCCGGATATAGGATTTGTCCTTTTCCGAGAGATGAAAGCTGGCTCGAAAGGAAGCGTGTTGCAGTTTGGCCAGTGCTGTGGTAATCGTTTGCATTTGCTATGCTCCTGCTTGGACGTTTACGCAAAGAAAGCACAAATGCCTTTTTTGCGGATCCGCTTTTTGGCGGAAGGATCGTTGTTTTGATTGTATCATTTTTGCGGAAAATTGCCAAGAAAAGCGCAGCGAAAACGGCCAAACAATTTTATTGCTAGTCGCCATCATTCTTTGTGCTAATTGTCCACAAATAAGCTGCCTTGTGGTATACTATGTATATCTGCTCTTGTTGTATTGTAGCGGCGGAGAAAAAAGGAAACGAAAAGAATGGATGATACGCAGAAGTTGATTTTTGACCAGATGGTGCAGCCGCTTTTGGCTTGGTATACCCAAAACGCCCGGGTTTTGCCCTGGCGGGAAAATCGTCTGCCTTATCGGGTATGGGTTTCGGAAATTATGCTGCAACAGACCAGGGTAGAAGCGGTGAAACCTTATTTTGAACGCTTTATGCAGCAATTGCCGACCCTGCAAAGCCTGGCCGAAGCTGAGGAAGAAACGCTGCTGAAGCTCTGGGAGGGGCTGGGCTATTATAGCCGGGTACGCAATTTACAAAAAGCGGCCCAGATCATTTGCCGGGAACAGGATGGCGTCTTCCCCGAGATTTATCAGGAAATCCTGAATCTGCCCGGTATCGGCGCGTATACGGCAGGCGCAATTTCTTCCATTTGCTTTGAAAAGCCGATTCCCGCGGTGGATGGCAACGTGCTGCGGGTACTTACCAGATTAACAGAGGATTACCGGCAAATTACCGATGGAGCGCTGAAAGAAGAACTTACTGCGGCTTTGCAAAGCGTTTATCCCCAGGGACGATGCGGGGATTTTTGCCAAAGCCTGATGGAATTAGGCGCGGTGATTTGCACGCCAAATGGCAGTCCCAAATGTGCTGCTTGCCCATTGCGCCATTTGTGCTTGGCCAATCGCAAGCAGACCCAGGCTTTGTTGCCGGTGAAGGCAAAAAAACCGCCCCGTACCGTGCAGCCCAAGACGGTGTTGCTGTTGTGCTTTGATCATACCATTGCCGTGCGAAAACGGCAGGCGGCAGGCTTGCTGGGTGGACTTTGGGAATTTCCCAATGCCGAGGGGGCACTGTCCTCCCAGGAGGTTGCGGCTTGGCTGCAAACGATGGAAATTGCAGCCGGAGAAATCAGCAGGCAGGCGGATCAAAAGCATATTTTTACCCATGTGGAATGGCAAATGCGCTGTTATTTGGTAGACTGTCGCAACAGCTGCCCGGACTTTTTATGGGTGACTAAAGAGGTATTACAACAGGAAATTTCTTTGCCTACTGCGTTTCGAAAGTTTGCAGATCTCTGGCAAGGGTAAACCTGGGATAGTGCCGGAATTTTTATGAGAAAGTGCTTTCCTGATGCTTTGTATTGGATATTGGCTGGAAAAGGACAAATTCTTTTGCAGCCTAAAAAAATTGCTCCAAATAATAGCAGCCTATTTTTTTCAGTAGGGGCTTGTAATGATATTTTAGAGAATTTATACTTTAAAGCAAAAAGCGGTCTAAAGGTTGGCATCTATCTGGTGCTAATTACCAAGAGATAAATTTACCGGCGCAATGACACAGCGCTCAGCTGATGGGAGATAAATCAAATTACGCCGCGGCTGCACAGGCCTACAAGGCGCAGGCATGGACGATTCCCAAGCCAACCGGCAGGCGCAGGTGGATATTTTCCTGAAACAACCGGCCTTGTTTGCACTGATGGGCGGCGTTGTTGGCGGCACGATGGTTACCGGGCGGCTATGATCGGCCAGGCGAGAACCGGCAACATCGGTGGCAGGAGCACCTGGGATCAGCTACGGGAGCAGATCATCAAGGCCGGACACAGCGAAGAAACGGCGGATCGGGTGCTGGGGATAGCGGGCAAAGAAGAATTTGTATCTATTCCTCTTACGGATAATGATCTGCCAGAAGGAGTGAGTATCGAAAAATATGAGCGAAAATACAAAAACAGGAGTGCAGCTTCCGAGCGGCAGTTCGAAAATCAGCCTGCCCCTAGCTCGTACAACAATCCCACTCCTGTTCTTGACCTCACTGTACCACAAAACGCGGCAGGGGTCAATAATACTATGTCTAATCAGCCAACAAATATGCCGGTTAAAGAGATTCTGGTAAAATCAGCGTATATAAAACAAAGAAAAGGGACACCAGACGTATTACTGA
>CAYOVS010000163.1:0-4499 GCA_964407445.1 uncultured Peptococcaceae bacterium | reverse complement strand
ACCGCCGCAAAATTACAGAACCCCAATCACCCTGATCCGGCCTGCTTTTCTGCAACAAACCGCAGATCGCAAACCCTATTGCTTTTCCCTGCCTTCGGCCATATAATATTCATATTAATATTGGAAATATCTATCTTTTTTGCGCTAAAACCATAAAAAAGTAAACGTAATTTTTGGAGGATACCATATGCAAGATCTCTTTGCCAAAAAGAGACTTTGGCTCAAGATCGCCGTACCTTTTTTCTTATTACTGGCTGCCTTTGTTTGCCTTCTATTATATCAAAATCAAATACTAAAACAGGCAAAAGAGCAGGTTTATACCACGTTGCAGGACTCCGCCGCCCAACAGGCCGCCGTAATCCAGGCAACCCTGGACGGCCAGATCAGCATTCTCAAAACCTTTGCCAATTCTCTGGCGGCCCAGCAAAGCAGCAAGGAAAACATCATCGCCCGCATGAACGCCATCATGGAAAGCTCTGATTTCGGCAGGCTGATGCTGGCGGATACCACAGGACAGGCCTTTGGCAACGACGGCGCACAGCTGGACGTTTCTGCCTGGAACAGCTTTCAAGAAGGCTTGCAAGGCCAACCAAGCTTTGCTGTAATAGAACAAAGCACTATCGACGGCAATCCCAGACTGGCCTTTTCTGTTCCGCTGCAAAAAAACGGGGTGGTCGGCGGCGTGCTCCTGGCCAGCTACCCCCTTGCCCAGTTTCAACAGATGCTTTCCGCAGCACCCCCGCAAGCAGAGGGGTATTCCTTTATCTGCCGCGCTGACGGCTCTATTGTCGTAGGCAGCGACAATGCGGAATATTTGGTGGAAAACGACAATGTGCTGATTTCTTTGAAACAAGCCCAGATTCAATACAGCGACGCCCAAGAAGGTATCGCCAAAAAACTGCAGCAAGGCGGCTCCGGACTGATCGCCTACACGATTCACGACAAACACCGCTATGCGGTTTACCAGCCCATCGGTGTGAACGACTGGATCATTTTCAACGTAGTCCCCGATCGAGTAATTTTGCAAAAAACCGCTACAATGGCCAAAAACGGCTATCTACTCACCGGGGTGATCATGAGCATTGCCCTGCTGTTCACCTTATTGCTCTTTTTAAACCAACGACAGCACCAAAAACAGCTGTCCCTGTATCGCACCATGGAGCAAAGCGGCGTTTTATCTCTTATCATGGAAGACGGGTATCCGCTGCTGTATGCCAACGACAAATATTATCAGATCATCGAAGACACCCCGGAAAATATGCGCCAGCACAAAGAGAATAAATGCGCCGCCTACATCCATCCCGATGATTTGCCGCTGGTACAAAAAGCAGCTGCGCAGGTGATTGCCCGGCAGGAACGCTATCTGCAGATCGTGATGCAGATCGTCACGGCAAAAGGAAACATCAAAACCATTTTAACCAGCGGCGTATTGGAAAAACAGCAGAAACACTGGGTGATGAATGGTTGTATCGTGGACATCACCGAACAAAAAAGGATTGAACAAGAGCTGCGGGTACAAAAGCAGATCACCGATATTGCGTTGGCCGACAGCACCACCAATATTTGGGAATATGATTATGCCCGGGGTTGCATCATTCAAACGGAAAAATCCCAGACACTGCACGGCTATGACACGATCATCGCCAATGTGCCATGGAAATTGATCGAAGACGGCTATGTGCACCCGGAATCTGCCGCCGCGTTTCAGGAAATGTACGAAAAACTGCTTTCCGGCGTTCCCAAAGCGGAGGGCATTTTCAAAATGCAAAATGCAGATCGGAATGGCTACTGGTACGAACATATCCGCTATACCAATTTGTTTGACGAACACGGCCATCCCTATCGGGCAATCGGCATGTCCGAAGACGTTACCGCAGAGCAGGAGCTTTCCTTGCAGTATCAACGGGAGCTGCAATACCGCAAGGCAATGGAGCCGGGCTTTTATGCCACATCGGTATTCAATGTTACCAAACGGGTGCAGGTGGAAATGCGCTCGCAAAACCCGGCGGAGGAAGCGGTTTTTGCCAAGATTTCTTTTGCGGAATTTGCCCAGCGAGCGGCGGATACGATTATCAATAACGAAGACGTAAAGCGCTATTTTGCCACCCTTACCCCGGAAGCTCTGGAAAAGCGGGCGGAAACCAATGCCGAGCCGGTGGCCTTCGATTACCTTAAAAAAATCCCCAACGGCAACCAGCGTTGGATGCACTATGAGGCGCATTTGCTGCCGGATCCCCAAAGCGGCGACCTGATGGCCTTTCTATACATTACCGATATCCATGAGCAAAAGCAGAAAGAACAGGAGCTGACCGAGGCCGCCCAGTTGGATGCCATGACCGGGCTGTATAATCACAACAACACCTTTTCCCAGATCACCCGTTACCTGTCTATGGAAGGCAGCGTGGGCGTTCATGCGCTGTTCGTCATCGACCTGGATCATTTTAAACAAATCAACGACACCTTTGGTCACCAGCACGGGGATATCATCCTGATCAACACCGCCAATATTATCAAAAAAACGTTTCGTTCCGGCGATATTTTGGGTCGGGTGGGCGGCGATGAATTTATGGTACTGATGAAAAATGTAATTTCCGATGGCGCCGCGCCCCATAAGGCAGAGGAATTGGTGCGGGATTTGCAGTTCGCCTGCGGCGCAACCTCCGGGAGCATCCCTCTTTCCGCCAGCGTGGGCGTGGCCTTGTGCCATCACGGAAATCTGGATTTTCAAACCCTATACACCCAGGCCGACGCTGCACTGTACCACGCCAAAGAGCTGGGCAAAAACTGCTTCTGGGTAGCGGAAGAAACCAGTGGAACCGCTCTGGCCCCAATCCCCCAACTGCCGGGAGTGCCTTCCAGCACCGTGCAGCTGCAAGCCTTGCTGGAATATATGGATGGCGGCGTGGTTTTACTGGAAATAGGCGACGAAATTCAACAAATCTACGCCAGCCCCAGCTATTACCGGATGATGCAGCAAGACGGCGCTACCTGTACGCTGCCCCGCCCATTAAGCCAGGTACAGGTGCATCCAGAAGACCTGCCCGAATACGAGCAAGCCTTGCGGGACGGCGCCCAAAACGGCACCGTTGTAGATCAGATCTTCCGCAACGCCCCCAAAGGCAAAAACTGGCAATGGCGGCATTGCCGGGCAGTACGCATCCCCTACGAATACAGCGTTTATCCGGTAATGATCGCGGTTATTACCGATATCAACGCCCAAAAAACAGCCTCCGATCGACTAAAAGCGATCATCAACAATTCTCCCGGCGGGATCACCATCTTTGAAGCAGGCCCCAGCTTAAAAGTACAGTTTGCCAATGATGCACTGATCCGGATGACCGGCTGCACCAGGGAAGAATACCGGCGGTGGATCATGCCGGACATTTCCTGCACCATGCACCCGGACGATTTGCCAACAATCCGGGCAGAGCTGGCCGCAGCGCTGGCAGAGGGTCGCCCCGCCAACTATGGATATCGCTCCATTGGCTACAAGGATGGCTCCACCCACTATTTTTCCGTACGGGCAATCCACACGGAAACCACTGAGGACGGCACTCCCGTTTTTCTGGCGTTGCTTGTGGATGATACCCCCGCAAAGGCGTTGGAGCAACAGCTCACCGATGGCAACAAGCGCTTGCGCTACGCCTTCGACCAAACGGCCGCCACCCTTTGGGAGGTAGACATAGCCAGCCGCACCTTTGCCGTTTGGGATACGGAAAGCCAAGGATATTTGCCAAATTCTGTCATTGCCGATATCCCTGAAAGCTTGCTGGACGCAGGGATTGCCGCCACCGAATCCAAACAGGCCTTCGGCGATTTTTTCCGCAGGCTGCTGGCCGGACAGGATACCGATACCATTGCGGTGGTTGCGCGCTACCGAAACAATCAGGAATACGGCTGGGTGCGCTTATCCTATCATATGACCTATGATGCGGAGGGCAACCCGCAAAAAGCCATCGGCATTGCCCGGGAGCTGCCCAATATCTTTAGCCAGCAGGAGCAATTTCTGCGTGAACGCAGCTTGCAGCAGGCAATCCAAAATAAAATCGTTGCAACGATCCGGGTCAATCTCAGCAAAAACCGGGTAGAAAATTGCTTTCTCCAAACCAGCACTGCGCATTTGCCCGACAATACCGACTACAGCGCGTATTATGCAGCACTACAGCAAACCCTGTTCAGTGAGAACGATCTGTCCCAGGTGGCGGACAAGCTATCCCCGGAGGCGCTCAAAGCCGCCTATCATCAAGGCTTGCAGCATATTCAGGCGGAATACCGCAGAATCACCCCGGAGGGCGCGGTGCATTGGGCTGCCAATACAGTAGAGCTGATGACCGATCCTGTCAGCGGCGATTTATACGGTTTTGGCTATTTACGGGATATTGACCGCTGCAAATACTGGGAGCTGGCACAGCCTGTACCGCCCCAACGAGACGAAATCAGCGGCCTGCTCAAACAGGACAGCCTGCTACAGGTGGCACAATATATTTTAGAGCATCGCA
>CAYOVS010000162.1:0-4518 GCA_964407445.1 uncultured Peptococcaceae bacterium | reverse complement strand
TTCGCTGGCGGGGTCTTTTTGGCACACATCCCATTCAATTTGCCTTTTATCCGCAAAAACGGTCTTTTAAAAAGCGCCCCGTAAATCACCGCGCCCAAACCAAACCACACAATATCCAAAACCCGCAGCGATCCGTCGGTGCAGGAAAACCATAGCCATGCAGTAAGCAGAAACAAAGAAAGGACGAACACAAAATCATAGCCGGGATAGAATTTCCCCGGGCGGCGGCGCGGCAATAACCATTGATAGATATCATAGGCGCCCGCCGCCAAGATACCTTCTGCCAAAGCCGTCAGCACAATCGTCAGCTGATAACTGATAAACGGCTGTTCCATCTTTATTTCATCAGCCGGGCCAGCATATTTTTACTTTTATGGCGGGCGGTTTTCTCCAATTGGTTTTTTCCGTAGGCAACAGAGACAATTTCTCCCGCAATCTCTACCCGCCCCTGATCCAAATTCAGCGCGGCAATACTCAGTTCCTCACCGCCCACCGTGATACCGCCCAGATTGGTGTTCAGCTCGATGCATTCGTTGTCAAAGCTGACCACGCTTTCCACGCCGTCCACACTCAACTTTTTCCGATCTTCGATCAACAGCCTTTGCTTATTCTCCGCCATCAGATAAGCCTCCCCCAAAAGGAGCGCAGATCGCGCCCTGTTTTCCCTATCGCAAGTCTATGCAAAAAACAAGCCGTCTATGACAAGGCGGCTTGTTTTTAGAGCAAGGGCGTTCTTCAATAAACAATATCGTTCCTTACTTGCGGGCCAGAACCATCTTTGCCTGCATCGCAATGGCGTCCGAGGTGAGGCCGTAATGCTTGAGCAAGGCGGCGGGACTGCCGCTTTGCCCAAACTGATCCTGCACACCCACCCGCAGCAGCGGCGCTGGATAATGCTCGGCCAGAACCTCTGCCACCGCAGAGCCCAAGCCGCCGATAATGCTGTGTTCTTCTACCGTGAGCGCGGCGCCGGTATGCTGCACCTGCTCGATCACAAATTCTTCGTCCAGCGGTTTGATCGCGTGAATATTGGCCACAGCCGCTTTGATGCCTTCCGCCCGCAGCAGCTCCGCGGCTTCCAAGGCCTGCGAGACCATCATGCCGCAGGCAAAAATAGTAATATCGGAGCCAGGCAGCAGTAATTCTCCCGCCAAAGGTGCAAAGCGATAATTTTCTCTGGCCAATTGGGGCACCGCCAAACGCCCTAAACGAAGATACACCGGGCCGTCATAGGCGGCCGCCCAGCGCACCATTTGTTCGGTTTCCGCAGCATCGGCAGGCACCAGCACCGTCATATTGGGCAGGCTGCGCATCAACGAAATATCGGCAATGGACTGATGAGAACCGCCATCCTCGCCTACGGTGATCCCCGCATGGGTAGCGGCAATCTTCACGTTCAGCCGGGGATAAGCCACACTGTTTCTGATCTGCTCAAAAGCCCGCCCGGTGGCGAACACGGCAAAGGAGCTGACAAAAGGAACCTTGCCCGCTGCGGCCAAACCGGCGGCCACACCCAGCATATTCTGCTCAGCGATACCGCAATTGATAAACCGCTCTGGCGCTACCTTTTGAAAATCGGCGGTTTTGGTAGATTTGGACAAATCCGCATCCAAAACCACCAAATTGGCATTTTCCCCAGCCAACGCCGCCAGAGTTTTACCATAAGCATCCCGGGTAGCTATTTTTACAGTATCCATATCAGTTCCCTCCCAACTGGGCTAATGCCTGCTCTGCCTGCTCTTGATTGGGGGCGGAGCCGTGCCAGCCTGCTTGATTTTCCATAAAGTCTACCCCTTTGCCCTTGATCGTATCGGCAATGATCATTGCCGGACGGGTGGGGTCGGCCTTGGCCTTGGCAATTGCCTGGGCAATGGCAGCACAATCATGACCGTCGATCCGCTGCACCTGCCAGCCAAAGGCCTGCCACTTTTCCTCCAAAGGCTCCGGAGACATCACTTGGGTAATATCACCGTCTATTTGCAGACGGTTATGGTCGATAAAGGCAATCAGATTGCCTAAATGATAATGGGCGGCAAACATGGCAGCTTCCCAAACCTGACCTTCCTCTGTTTCGCCATCGCCCAGCAACGCATAGACAAAATGGGTGTCCTGATCCATTTTGGCAGCCATCGCCATACCACAGGCCGCCGAGAGCCCTTGCCCCAGGGAACCGGTAGACATATCTACCCCGGGCACCTTGTGCATATCAGGATGGCCTTGCAGCTTACTGCCTAATTTTCGCAGACCGGCCAACTCTTCCACAGGGAAAAAGCCCTTTAAAGCCAAAGCCGCATATAAAGCAGGGGCAGCATGTCCCTTGCACAAAACCAGCCTGTCCCGGGTGGGGCAGGAGGGATTGGCCGGATCGATCTGCATCTGCTCCTGATACAGCACCGCCAATAGATCAGTAGCGGATAAAGAGCCGCCGGGATGACCGCTTTTGGCGGCAGCCAGCATGGCAATAATCTGCCGGCGCATTTCCAGCGCCAGTTCTTGCGGGGAAGTAAACTCCATGACATGATCCTCCTTATTCTCTAATCGCAAACTTTTGCAAATAGGCGGCAATAAAGCCATCCAATTCTCCATCCATAACCGCATCGGTATTGCCCATCTCGTAGCCGGTGCGGTGATCCTTAACCAGACGATAGGGCTGGAACACATAAGAACGGATCTGACTGCCCCAGCCAATTTCCTGCTGCTCACCCCGGAGCTGGGCAATTTGTGCCTCCCGCTGCCGTAGCTTCAGATCCAGCAGCTTGGCGGACAAGAGCTGCATTGCCCGATCCTTATTGGCAAACTGGGAACGCTCGTCCTGGCATTGCACCACAATACCGGTAGGCAAATGGGTAATCCGCACTGCGGAATCGGTTTTGTTCAAATGCTGGCCGCCCTTGCCGGAGGAACGATAGGTATCGATGCGCAAATCGTCATTGTTGATCTCTACCTCGTTGTCATCGGTGACCTGGGGCAACACATCCACAGAAGCAAAAGAAGTATGACGGCGGCCCGCCGCGTCATAGGGCGAGATCCGCACCAGACGATGGACGCCCCGCTCGGATTTCAGGTAGCCGTAGGCGTTTTTGCCGGTCACCGCAATGGTGACGCTTTTATAGCCCCCCTCGTCGGCGGGAAGGCTATCGATAATCGCCACCTTATAGCGGTGATGTTCGCAATAGCGGGTCAACATGCGCAGCAGCATTTCCGTCCAATCCTGGGCTTCCAGGCCACCTGCGCCTGCATGCAGAGACAGGATGGCATTGTGATCGTCATATTCGCCGGAAAGCAGCAGAGACAGCTCCATCGCGTCCAGCTCTTTGAGGAAGCTGTGCAGATCCTGCTCCGCTTCCCGCCCCAGCTCTTCCTCATCTTCTTCCACCGCCAGCTCATACAGGGTAGCTGCGTCGTTATAATGGCGTTCCAGCCGCTGATAATCCTCTACCGTATCCTTGCGCCGGTTGATCTGTTCCAACAACGCCTGCGCCGCAGCCCGGTCGTCCCAAAATCCAGGCGCCAAAGTCTGCTGCTCCATAGCGGCTGCCGCTTCCAGCTTTTGGTCTACGTCAAAGAGACCTCCTGAGTTCCTGTAAACGTTTCTCGCCTTCAGCCAGTTGGGGTTTTAAATCTTCCAGCATTTTTTATCC
Organism: uncultured Peptococcaceae bacterium; assembly: GCA_964407445.1. GTDB lineage: Bacteria > Bacillota > Dehalobacteriia > UBA4068 > UBA4068 > JAILCQ01. The sequence continues at coordinate 877 of CAYOVS010000162.1, read as the reverse complement.
TCCAATCTATTGTCCACAGCAGTTCTTGTACTTTTTGCCGCTGCCGCAGGGGCAGGGATCGTTGCGGCCGATCTTCTTTTCGGCCCGTACCGGCTGTTTTTTGGCCGGTGCGTCGCCACCCCGATTATCATAGGTTTCCCGTCTTTCCTGAGGCGTTTCCACCAAAGTGGCAAACATCATCAGCCGGGTAACGCCGGACTGAATATCCTCGATCATCCCTTGGAACATATCATAAGCTTCCCGCTTATATTCTACCAGCGGATCCCGCTGGCCATAAGCCCGCAGGCCGATGCCCTGACGCAACTGATCCATGGCGTCCAAATGATCCATCCATTTGGCGTCGGCAGTTTGCAGCACCGCCAGTTTTTCCAGCTTGCGCATGAGCTCGCTGCCCATTTGCTCCTCCCGCTCCTGATAGTAGCGGTGGAAACGCTGGCAAAACAGAGGCGCAACCTCGTCATGGGCCAGATCCTTGATCTCCGCTTCCGTCGGCAGATACTTGGGCAAATACTCGCCCATATCCCGCAGCAGGGCAGAAAGCTCCCATTCCTCGGGGAAATTGCTGGCTGCCGCATATTGGGCAACCACTCTTTCCGCAGTACCATCCACCATTGCCAAAACGCTTTCGCTGATATCTTCTTCGGTTAAGGCCCGGCGGCGTTCGGCGTAAATGATTTCTCTTTGCTGATTCATTACGTCATCGTAATCCAGCACGTTTTTACGCATATCAAAGTGCCGTTCCTCCACCCGCTTTTGCGCGGTTTCGATGGAGCGGGAGACCATGGCCATATCAATGGGCATACTGTCGTCCATGCCCACCTTATCCATAATGCCGGCAATATTGTCGCCACCGAAACGGCGCATCAAATCGTCCTCC
>CAYOVS010000161.1:1069-4519 GCA_964407445.1 uncultured Peptococcaceae bacterium | reverse complement strand
CAAAATATTAGTTATATTTTCTGAAGTACAAAAGAAATCCTAAGATTGGTCAATACTATGTAATCAAACGTAATATAACACGCAAAACAGCAGCAACAGCATTCGTACTGATTCCTGAGCTAGCTGCATACAGCACGGATGAAACAATATGGGGAGCAACCGTACGGAAATTCACAAAAAGGAGGCTCGTTTTCAGATTTACCATTTTTCGTACGGTAGCAATATACAACTTGGAGGAATCTAATATGGCAAATGAAGAAGTCGTCAGCAAGGCAAAAAAGCCTTCGGTATTATTCGGACTCATCACCATGTTACTAATTATCGCCACCTTGATGCTGGGCATCCTGGTCTTTGGTTTGGACGAGCATTTATTGTTATTTTTCTGCGTTGTGATTATATCCGTTGCCAGCATTTTCTTAGGCTTTACCTGGGATGAAATCATGAGCGGCATGGTCAAGGGGCTTGCAAAAGCCATGCCCGCCCTGTTCTTTTTCTTCCTCATCGGCATGGCGGTGGGCGCCTGGATTCAGTGCGGCACCCTGCCTGCTTTGATTTACTATGGTATGAATATTTTGAGCCCCGGTTGGTTCCTGCCAGCATCCCTGATTATTTGCAGTATCACCTCTTTGGCTACCGGCAGCTCCTGGACCACCGCCGGCACCGTTGGCGTAGTGCTGATGGGCATTTCCGTTCCTATGGGCCTGCCTGCCCCGCTGGTAGCGGGCTGCATTATTTCCGGCGCTTACTTTGGCGATAAAATGTCGCCTCTTTCCGACACCACCAACTTGGCGCCGGCCATTGCCGGCACCGATGTGTTCAGCCACATCGCCGGGATGCTCTACACCACCATTCCCGCCTATGTTATCGCTTTTATCATGTATCTGGTCACCGGCCTGAAATATGCCGGTACCACCATCGACACCCAACAGATCGCCCAAATCCAAGGTGCCATCTCCAGCATTTTCGATGTCAACATCGTTTTGTTGCTGCCCCTGCTGGTGGTATTGATTTTGAGCGTTTGCCGCTTCCCTGCCATTCCTTCTCTGGTAGCCGGCATCCTGCTGGCCTATCCGCTGGCCGCCATCTATCAAGGGGTAGGCTTTGCCGATTATCTGCTGGTGCTCAACTACGGTAACGAGCTGGAAAGCGGCATGGATATTGTCAACGAGCTGCTGAACCGGGGCGGCATCCAAGGCATGATGTGGACCTTCTCCCTGGCGGTTTTGGCACTGGCTTTGGGCGGCGCCATTTCCAAAAGCGGCGTCATGCAGGTACTGATCGAAAAACTGATCAGCAAGGTCAAAAACCCCAGACTGTACCCGGGAATGACCATCCTCACCGGTATTTTTGGCTGCGCCTGCCTGGGCGAACAGTACATGAGTATCGTGCTTACCGCTGAGCTGTACAAAGACGCTTATCCCCAAGCCGGTCTGGAGCCCCGGATGCTCTCCCGCTGCGTCGAGGAAAGCTCCACCCTTACCGCCAACCTGTTCCCCTGGACCACCGGCGGCGCCTTCATGTTTGGCGCTTTGGGCATTGCCGCTTTCCAATACGGCCCCTATGCCTTCCTCAACTGGATCACGCCCATCATCGGTATTCTGCTGCCCTTAACCGGCTACAGCTTGCTGACGCTGGACAAAGCCGCTGCGAAAAAAGCCGCCAAAGCCGCGAAAATCGCCAAGCCATAATTCAGTTTTTCGGATTGCTCTTTCTCTGATGGTTCTATGTGTGCAAATACCGATAAGGCGGGGGCAACCCCGCCTTATTATTATTTCAAACATCCTGTTTTATTGTAAAATTATTCCTGATTTATCATCCAAAACAATTGTTTTCCCCGCACCGATACCGTATAATCAAAACAATACCAATCCAAATAAAGGTGGCGCTTATGGACGCGAAGAGCAAATATCCTGACGACGATAAAAATCTGGATTTTATGAAACGGGTAGAGGACGCGGTGGCTTTGATTTTTGGCCCCCAATGCGAAACTCTGGTCTCCGACAATAACGACCCAACCCATTCTGTACTGCATATCAACAATGGCCAGGTTACCGGCAGGCAGGTAGGCTCCCCCGTATCCGGCTTGGGCATTAAAAAAATCCGCAGCGGCAATTTTGACGAGGACATGGTCAATTACATTGTCCGCACCCAGGATGGCCGGGTGTTGAAATGCGCCTCCATCTACTTCACCGACGAAAACATCTCTTATTCACTGGGCGTCAACTTCGATTATACCAATATTGTCAATGCTCTAACCACCTTAAGCAATCTGGCTCAAAACAATACGGAAATGGAGGACGAATACTCCAATAACCCCAATCTGATTCTTTCCAATATGTTCAACGAAGCGCTGAAAACCGTCAATCGGCCGTTGACCCAGCTCAACAAAGAGGACAAAAGAAAAATTGTCCAGCTTCTGGACGACATGGGCGCATTTTTGCTGCGTCACGGGGTAGTCTTTGTCGCGGAGAAGCTGGACATATCCAGATATACGGTATATAACTACATCAAAAAAACCGGTAGCAAAGAATAATCTGCCGCAAGAAACGGCCAGTAAACGATATCCCACCTATCATAGCAAGGCTACATTCCCATTAACAGCCGCGGGAAGAACATCGCCACATCCGGCACAAAGGTCACCAGTACCAGCATTGGCAGCCAGATGAACAGGATCAGCAGCAGGGTGGGCTTGAGCAAAGCAACCAAAGGCGTATCGCTCAGGCGGGAAGCCAAAAACAGCAGCGGCGCGCAAGGCGGGGTAATGCAGCCCAAGCCCAGATTGACGCCGACAATAGCGGCAAAATGCACCGAGTTGATCCCCAGCATTTCCACCACCGGCAGCAATATCGGCACGCTTAGCATCATTGCGCTGATATCGTCCATCAACATGCCAATCACAATCAGAATCACGTTAATCATCAACAAAATAATGTATTTATTTTGCGAAACCGCAGTCAAAGCCTGCAAAATCATGTTTGGTAAATCTTCGATAACATAAATGCGGCTTAACATCATCACACAGTAAAGCATCACCACAATCACCCCGGTGGTGGTGGCGGTTTCCACAAACACCTGATACAAGCCTTTCATATTAACGCCTTTATAGATGAACAGCCCTACCGGTATGGCATAGATCACCGATACCGCAGCCGCCTCCGTGGGCGTTACAAAACCACCGTAGATGCCGCCCAAAATAATCACCGGGAACAACAAGGCGGGAATCGCCTTAACAGTGATATTCTTACTGTGGCCCAAAAACTCTCTACGAGGCAAAGCCGGGGCAATTACAATATCCGGCTCCTTTTTTTTGCACCAAAAATAGGTAAAGATGGAGAACAATACCGTCAAGATCAAGCCCGGCGCAAACACTGCCAAGAAACAGGCCAACACCGAAGAACCGGAAATCCAGGCATAAATAATCATGATCCCACTGGGAGGAATGAAAGAACC
>CAYOVS010000161.1:0-1059 GCA_964407445.1 uncultured Peptococcaceae bacterium | reverse complement strand
AGGAATGCTCTGCCGGGGATGGAACTGAGAGGAAAAACCTTTGGAATAGCCGGCCGCATTCAGCCGGGGCCACATGATAGAGCCGATCACCGACTGGGTTGCATTGGAGCTGCCGGAAATAGCGCCAAAGACAGCACAGGAAACTACGGAGACAATCCCCAGTCCGCCCTTGATCCGACCAAAGAACAGCTCCACGAAATCCACCAGCCGTCTGCCAAGGCCGCCTCTTTCGATGATGCCGCCGGCCATAATGAACAAGGGCATGGCCAGCAAGGTAATGCTGCTCATTTTATTATAGCCGTAGGGCAAAAGAAAACTGGGATCGTAGCCGCCGAAAATAATCAAAAATACGGTTACCCCAAAAAAGGCCATCGGTACCGGGATCCCAATCATCAACGCGGCGATCAGTAAAAATAAAGAAATTGTTATCTGCACGGTTCAGTCGCCTCCTGATTCTGTTCATTGATTGGGATGGTCTTTTTTTTGACCCATTTCGCAATATCCTGGATGCAATACACCAGAGAATAAAAAAACATCAAAGCGAAACCGATCAGTACCGCACTGTGCCCAATATAATAGGGAATTTTAAACACCGGCGTTTTGGAACCGGCCATAATACTGAAATCCAGAAAACCAACGCAGTACCAGGTAACCACCAAAAACAAAGCTACCGTAAGCAGGGACTGGATCAAATCCACCACGGCCAGCACCTTTTTATTCTTAATCAACACATCCAATACGCTGGCCCGAATTTGGCTTTTTTTCGTAGCTGCCATAAGCGCCGCCGATAAAATAAAGCCACATCACCACCAACAGCAGGACTTCTTCAATGCCAAACAAATCAGACTTAAACACATAGCGCAAAAAAGCTTCGGCAAACATGGCCAATGCCAGAAAAGAGCTGGTCAAAACCAGCACATATTCCTGTAGTTTGGCCAAAATTTTCCAAAAACCTTGGGCGATCAGGAAAATTACTTTCATTTTTTTCACCACCTGAAATAATTTCTGAATTGCCGATTATTCTTCCCCGGAAAAGTGCAAGCAAAACATGGGAAGCAC
>CAYOVS010000160.1:0-4553 GCA_964407445.1 uncultured Peptococcaceae bacterium | reverse complement strand
TCACCTGGGAGAGCGCTTGAATGGCATTCAAGAGGTAAGGGGTTCGATCCCCCTCGTCTCCACCACAAATAAGGACACGGTATTGCAATAATACCGTGTCCTTATCTTTTTGAGAATAAAATTTACTTTATATCATTATTCCAAAACTTCTAAACGAAAATTTTACACTTTTGGACTATTTTACATCGCAACGAGATCGATACCTTTCGTTCCATTGAACTATCAGCATCGGTTTTGAGCAAGAAAAAAGCGCGATAAACTTGATACAACGTGTATCAGGATTACCGTGCTTTTTCTGATGCCCAAAAGCACCTGTTTCGCCGATTTGTGGCTTGTCAATAGGCATCAAATTTGCTACAATTATATCGAATAATTATCCTATTCTTACCATCAAAGCAAATTGTATCAATAACGGGTCGGGAGCAAAACGCCAGCCCTGCGCTTTTGGAGAAATGATTTTTGAGATAAAAATGTGGAGGTTCGACAATGAACAGGGGAAAAACCATACAGAGCACGATAAAGCTATCCTTGCTTGCTGTATTGTTGCTGATGCTACTGGCCGTGGTCACCGTGCCTGCCAACGCCGCAAGTACGGTGCAATCCGGTACCTGCGGCGCCAATTTAACCTGGACGCTGGACAGCGACGGACTGCTAACCATCAGCGGCTCCGGCGCAATGACCGATTATAATTCCGCAAGCGGCCCCTGGCGCAGCTACAACAGTACAATAACAAGCCTGACCATCGGCGACAGCGTGACCAGCATCGGCGGCTATGCGTTCTGCGGCTGCAGCGGCCTCACCGGCAGCCTAACCATCCCAGCCAGCGTGAACAGCATCGGCAACGCTGCGTTCTACGGCTGCAACGGCCTCACCGGCAGCCTGACCATCGGCGACAGCGTGACCAGCATCGGCAACTCTGCGTTCAACGGCTGCAACGGCTTCACCGGCAGCCTGACCATCCCAGCCAGCGTGACCAGCATCGGCAGCTATGCGTTCTACGACTGCAGCGGCCTCACCGGCAGCCTAACCATCCCGAACAGCGTAACCACCATCGGCAACTATGCGTTCTTCCGCTGCAGCGGCTTCACCGGCAGCCTGACCATCGGCGACAGCGTGACCAGCATCGGCGACTTTGCGTTCGAAGACTGCCAAGTAGATTGTGTAGAGTTTCTGGGAAACGCGCCCACCACCTTTGGCAGTGACGTTTTTGCCGGCACGCCCAACGGCTTTTTCCTCTGCTATCACAGTGACAAAACCGGCTGGACGCTGCCCACCTGGGGGGGCTACAACTCTGCCTGCATTGATGCGGTCATCACTGATTACAGTACGCTTGACGCAAATTGCCGCAATGCCCAAAACCTTTTATTCACGCTCAACGAAGCCTCCCAAACCGCCACCGTGGGCAATGGCAGTACCACCAACAACAACTCAGGCTATTACGGCGCCGGCGGCCAAGCTGTGATCCCCGATACGGTGACCAAGGATGGCAAAACCTATCGGGTGATCGGCGTGGGGCAATACGCCTTTAAAGGCAGCCTTGCGCTTCGCAGCATTTCTCTGGGCGCCAATATCCAATCACTGGGTCTGAGCGCCTTCTCCGGCTGCAAGTATTTCACCCGGTTTACGGTCAGCGCCGACAATACCAGATACGCCGCCCTGGATGGGGCTTCTCTATGACCATGAGCAGCTCTATCTCTATTGCTGCCCCTCCGGCAAGGAGATGGCCGCCTTTACCATACCAAGCTCTGTGCAGACGATTGGCAGCAAAGCCTTTGACAGCTGCGCAAAAATCAAAGAGCTGGTCGTGCCGGAGACGGTAACCGTCATCGGCAGCAGCGCCTTTTCCGGGATGGCGAGCCTTTCCGATCTAACCCTGCCCTATCTGGGCGGCTATGCCGGCTCCACGGACAGCTTCTGCTTCGTTTTTGGCGGTAGCACCTGGGATCCTAAGGTGCCAAAAGCTTTAAAAACAGTCACCATCACCTCCGGCGGACTGACCGACTCTGCATTTTATAATTGCAGCAGCATCAAGGATATTACCATCTCCCGGAACATCACCTCCATTCCAAGCCAAGCGTTTAAAGGATGCACCGCTCTTACCAGCCTATCCCTCTGCGGCAACAAGGTGGAGGAGGGGTCGCTGGTCATCCCGGCAGGCGTCAGCTCCATTGGCTACGATGCGTTCTACGGCTGCGCAAGCCTTACGCAGGTGACGCTCCCCCACACGGTGTCCACCATCGACAACGGCGCTTTCGCCCACTGCCCTTCGATCGTGGCCTTTTCCGTAGATACGCAAAATCCAAACTTCTGCACGGATACCTGGGGCGTTTTATTCAACAAAACCATGTCTTCCCTGCTGTATTATCCCTCAAGTCGCGTCTGGCCTTACTATAACGTGCCATCCCAAACCGCCACCGTGTGCGCCAACGCTTTTTACAACTGCGATACTCTGGTCAATCTATATATCCCCAACACGGTGACCACCATCCAAAGCGGCGCTGTCTCAAGCTGCCCCAGCATGACAATGTGCCTGTACACCGGCTCTGCCGCCTATACCTACGCCAGCCAAAACAGCCTGACGGCCTGGTACATGAATAACTTCACCATGCAAGGTATCGAAATATACAGCCTGCCAACCCAGACCGTGATGAGAGCAGGCAGCGAAGATTTTTCCGGATTATATGTTGCGGCCCAATACGGCCCCAAATCCCTGCAAGCAGATGATTATACGCTGGAATACGATACAGAAGCCACCGGCAAACAAATGGTAACGGTCAACTATATGGGCAAAACCGCTTCTTTCGCAATTGAGCTTTTGCCCAGAATCGTTCGTGAGCTGAAATGGACGGAACTGAACCATAACGGCGCTACCGCCATAGTAGCCCTGTACGATACCAATGGAAAAATGATCCGATGTGCCGTTACCACCGTAACCAACGGCACGGCTGCTGTCACCGTGCAAGAAGCGGAATATCAAGCGGCAAAGAAGATACAGCTGCTTATTGTGGATGGCAAAACGCTTTCCCCACTGACAAGCGCCTTGCCGTATAACAAATGAGTTGCTTTTCCGGCAAAAGCGATACGCACAAACGCCTGCTATCTTGTTGGATAGCAGGCGTTTGTATATCCCAAATCCTATCCGTGCATCACAAGCCAGGATTCTACTCTTCCCTGTGATGGAAGACCCGGTTCAGCACCTCCTGCCAAAAGAAGCAAACACCTTTTGCAAAATAATTCTTTCAAACCTCTTGACTTAGAGCCAACTCCAAGTGATATGCTTTTTACAGACAAAGCAAAACGGCGAAGGCTTTTGGTTATGCAGGCGCAAAAAAAGCTGCCGCACCGGCACAAAACACCACCGGAAAACCCCCTAGACGCAGCTGGGTAAAGAACGCGGCAAAAATACGGAGGGCAAAACATGGAATACAGAAAGCTTCCCCACGGGACGGAAAAGGAACGCTTTGGCGTTCTTGGCCTGGGGATGGGCGGCATCCAAAACAGTTGCGATAAAGAGATCCAAGCCGTCATTGCCCACGCTATCGAAAATGGCATCAACTTCTTCGACCTGTGCGCAGGGGGTGCCAACGTGTATGCCCCCTTTGGCAAAGCCATCGCCGGTATGCGGGATCGGATATTCTTGCAGCTGCATTTTGGCGCGGTCTATAACAGCAAGGGCGAATACGCCTGGAGCCGCAATTTGCAGGAGATCAAGCAGACAATCCAATGGGAGCTGCAAACGCTGGGCACAGACTATACGGATATGGGCTTTTTGCACTGTGTGGATGAGGAATCCGATTACAACGATTTGGTTTCAGCGGGAGTGCTGGCCTATCTGCTGGATCTCAAAAAGCAGGGCGTGGTGCATCACATCGGCTTTTCCTCTCATACGCCGTCTGTGGCGGAGAGAATCCTGGATACCGGCATTGCCGATATGATGATGTTCAGCATCAATCCCGCCTACGATTTTGAAAAGGGTGACGCATACGGGATCGGCTCGGCAGCAGAGCGCGCCCGGCTGTTTCGCAGATGCGAAACGGAAGGCGTGGGCATTTCCGTGATGAAGCCCTTCCACGCCGGGCAGCTTCTGGATGCCAGAACCTCCCCTTTTAAGACCGAGCTGACCCGCTTTCAGTGTATCCAATACGCTCTTGACCGTCCGGGGGTGCTGGCTGTTGTACCGGGCGTCCGGGATTTGCAGGATCTGAACCACCTGCTGGGCTTTGCGGATGCCACCGCTGTGGAAAAGGATTACGCCGTGATCGGCAGCTTTACCCCGGAGACCGCAGCCGGCAACTGCGTCTACTGCAATCACTGCCAGCCCTGCCCGGCGGGGGTGGACATTGGTCTTCTCAACAAATACTACGACCTGGCCCTTGCAGGCGACAAAATGGCTGCCAATCACTACCAAAAGTTGACGATCAAAGCAGATGCCTGCCTGCAATGCGGACACTGTAACCAACGCTGCCCGTTTAAAGTGGATCAGGAAGAACGAATGAGGAAAATTACGGCGTATTTTGGGTAAAATACAAGGATGCAAAGAAATCACGCAGCAA
>CAYOVS010000159.1:0-4564 GCA_964407445.1 uncultured Peptococcaceae bacterium | reverse complement strand
TGATTATAACAGACACTTTCTTTAAATGCAAGCCCTTTTTTGACTTTTTTCTCGCTTTTTTTAGCGGATATATTCCAGACCGTTCATATAGGGCACCAGCACCTCCGGCACCTTGACGCTACCGTCCTTTTGCTGGTAGTTTTCCAAAATAGCAGCCACCGTACGCCCCACGGCAACGCCGGAGCCGTTCAGAGTATGCACCAATTCCGGCTTGCCGCCTTCTCTGCGGAAGCGGATATTGGCACGGCGCGCCTGGAAATCCTCGAAATTGGAGCAAGAAGAAATCTCGCGATACCCGCCAAAGCCCGGCAGCCACACTTCCAGATCATAGGTTTTTGCGGAAGAAAAGCCCAGATCACCGGTGGACAGACATACCGCACGGTAGGGCAAGCCCAGCTTTTGCAAAACATCTTCCGCATCATGGGTCAGTTTTTCCAACTCGGCATAGCTGTCTTCCGGTTTTGTAAACTTCACCAGCTCCACTTTGTTAAACTGATGCTGCCGAATCAAGCCCCGGGTATCCCGACCGGCCGCACCGGCTTCTGCCCGGAAGCAAGCAGTATAAGCGGTGTAATAGATAGGCAAATCTGCCTCATCCAGAATCTCACCGGACAGCAAATTAGTGACAGGAACCTCAGCCGTGGGTACCAGATAGTAATCCGTACCTTCAATATGGAACATGTCTTCTTTAAACTTGGGCAATTGCCCCGTACCACGCATGGCATTGCTATTGACCATAAAAGGCGGAAAAATCTCTTTATAGCCATGGTTTTGCGTGTGCTGATCCAAATAGAAGTTGACCACAGATCGCTCCAACCGGGCGCCTGCACCTTTGTAAACAGTAAACCGAGCGCCAGAGATCTTGCCGGCCCGTTCAAAATCCAAAATCCCCAGATTAACGCCGATATCCCAATGGTTCAGCGGTTCAAAGTCAAACTCGGGTGGGGTTCCCCAGCGCCGCTGTTCCTCATTATCACTGTCATCCACACCTACCGGCACGCTTTCATGGGGAATATTGGGGATATTCATCAGGCTATCGGTAAGTTCCTCTTCGATCACCTTGATTCTATCATCCAAAGCAGCAATCTCATCGCCCAGCTCTCGCATTTCCGCCATGATAGCCGAAGCGTCCTGGCCGGATTTTTTCATAATGCCGATTTCCTTGGAAACCGTATTGCGACGGGATTTCATCTCCTCAACTTTCGCCAAGGCAGATCTTCTTTCTTCTTCCAAAGAGAGGAAGCCATCCAAAGAGATCTTACCGCCTCGTTTGGCCAAGGCCGCCACAACCAGCTCGGGATTTGCTCTGACAAATTTCAAATCCAGCATTACACACGCCTCCTTGTTGATTACACATTATCTGTTTTTCCTCTGCAGCTTGTCTCAAACCAGAACAACGGTCAACAACGACCAAGATAAAAAGCACAAAGGCATCTTTAAGTATAATATACCTAAAGCCCAGATTCAATACCAAATGGGCGATAAAACAATTTTTCACCCTAATTTTGCCTGAGAGCTTCCCGATAGTTTCAGCACCAATATGGCAAAGGATGATTTTTTGTAAAACCATCTATTTTTGCGGCGCCAGCCATACCAAGCCATCTTCCTGGCAAACAGGCGATGAACAGGAAAGGCGAACCTCTCGTAGCGCAAGGCAATCTTCTCCCGCACAAAGCAGCACTCTTACTGCCGGAGAAGAAAATATCCAAGCAAAGCTTGCACCATTCTTCCGGCCGCTTCATATGATTTAGTGAAGTCAAAAAAAGGAGTGGATTCTATGTCCGACACCCCAGAAAACGAAACTGTTGCTACCAGCTCTTGCCAGGCCACCGCCTATCAGGGAGCATCCGTCAGTCTGCCCGTAACCGTGGCGCCTTATGCTGAAATTGGCCAGGTGATCATCCACTGCTGTGGCAGTCCCACCCTCTCTCAGCCCAGAGAAACCTCCTGTGACAGCAGCAACTGTACCTTTACCATCCGTCAAAATATCTGCGTCGAAATACCCTTCGCCTTCAAAGCCGCAGTCACCAAAGGGCAATCCCGAATTCGTTGCGGCGGCGTAAGCAGTGAAGGTTGTACAACTATGGAAAGAGGCGAAAATTGTTAACTATGACCACAAATAGCTATACTTGTCCCGGTAGTGCAGATTTTAGCAAAGTGACCGGCACAAGAATCCTCCCCTTTATCATCACCCTGGATACCGAACATTCCATTTTGCAGCCTGAAGCAGGACAAAAACAACGCTTTTGCTATGAGATCACCGCAGTAGGTGAAGACACCTCCAGATATGCGGATCTAAGTCACTTTGTACTGGGCATTTGTTCCAATATTACCCAAGATGAGATCAGCGCAATCTCCGTCAGCATCAACGGCACAGCGCAAACAATTCATTATGGTCCAGGCGGCAATGTGGAACTGCGCACAGCCGCTTCCCCCGACCCTACCACGGAATGTCCCGGTCTTAAATTTGACTTCGGGCTCAACAAGGTCAACGGTGTAATGAACGTTTGCTTTGAGCTAAGCAACACCTATCCGATAGGCGATAACGCCTTATGCTTGAAAGGCGGAACCGTTGTAGCGAAAGGGCTCAGCATTTGCGGTCCCGCTTGTAGCACCGGCGGCTGCCAGGTGGTAGGGCGGCAAAGCCTAAGCGCCTGTCTGCCGATAAAAGTTACGCCCACCGCCCATTTGGGGGACGTTACGGTGCAATGCTGTGGCGCTGTTGAGGTAACAAAAGAAGAATGCACCGCGCACACCGCTGAAAGCTGTACGTTTTATGTAATCCAATCCCTATGCGTAGGCGTACCCGTAACTTTTAGCGCACAGACGGAAAAAGGCAGTATCAAAGTATTATGCGGCGGGGTTGTTTCCGGCGTCTGCAATTGTCAAGGCGACTAATAGCATACCGCGACAAGACAACGCCCGCCCCCGCAAATTACATCTGCTTATAAAAGTGGTGCGTGTCGTATCCACTCCCCGCACACACAAAAAAAGTTGAAATTTCTTGTCCACTTTTGATATAATAGATGTGTTGTGTAGCGAAAGCGTAAGTCCAAACGGACTTGCGCTTTTTCTATTGCCAATACTGTTTTGATAATGGAGGTTTTATGACAAAGAAAACAAACAATACAACTTCTTTACGGTTTTCCATTCTCTCGCTATCCCTGCTTACCGTGATGGCAGGTGCGGCAGTTGCACCCGCTTTAGGTATTATTCAGCAATATTTTGCCACGGTGCAGCCTGTTCTGGTGCAGATGATCATTAGCATACCGGCGATTTTCATTGTGATTACCAATTTGATTTTTCCCGCATTATGCCGTCGACTGCCCACCAAAACACTGTTGATGATCGGTCTATTTCTTTACACAGTGGGCGGTTGCGTTGCCGGTTTGTTTGATCATATTTTTCTAGTCTTGGCCGCGCGCGCCCTGGTAGGTGTCGGCGTAGGAATTATCATGCCCCTTTCCACCGGATTACTGGCCTTTTATTTTCCTGCGGCCGAACAGGAACGGTTAATGGGATACTCCTCAGCCATGAACCAGATGGGCGGCGTAATCGCCACGCTTTTATCCGGGATGTTAGCGACAATTAGCTGGCGAGCCAGCTTTTTGGTTTATGGGCTGGGTCTGCTCTGCATCCTTCTCTGCGGCCTACTGCTGCCAAATGAAAAATTTCGTTCCGCCGAGCACCGCAAGGAGCAGCCTGTTTTTACTACTTTTCGGGAAAATTCATCCTACATCATCGCCATGTTTTTATTAATGATCACCTTTTTCATCTATCCGGCCAGTTTTGCCTTGGAGATTAAAGCAGCCGGTGCAATTCCCCAAAGCTACATCGCCGCGATCATGGCCTTCATGGATTTTACAGCCTTTTTAGGCGGCTTGCTGTTTGTGCGTATCAAGCATATCTGCAAAAAAAATATCCGCATTTTCGCGCCCACACTATTTATTATCGGCTATCTGCTTTTGGCGGTATCCGACAGCTGGATCGCCACCCTGCTGGGATCTTTATGCATTGGCTTTGCCAACGGAGCCGGGATCCCCTATCTGATTTCCGCCGCTGCCAAAAAATCCGGCAAAAACGCGGCAACCACCGTGATGCCCTTGCTTTCGGCTGCCCTATACTTAGCCCAATTTATAACGCCGATTTTGCTTTCCCTGATCCAAAATTTTCTTTCAGAAACCGTACCGCATGTGCCCTATTGGGCTGCGGCAGGAACAGGTATTTTACTTTTTTTGTGGTCGCTGCGTATCAATAAGACCAGCGAGCAGCCAGTAATCGACAAAACCCGCCCGGCATAAGCAAAGCACAGCCCCCGGCTATCCCTTCCGATCACCGGAGGCTGTGCCAAGAACCACCAGGCAGCATACCCCTGTGCAATATCAAAAAAGAAGAGAAACTACTCCTGCCCCATTTGCGGATTACCTTCTCTTAGTCCAGCGATTAACTTTGCGCACAAACCCTGCAGACACACGAAAAAACCGGCTATCAAAATGATAACCGGTTTTTTGGAGCGGGCAAAGGGATTTGAACCCTCGACTTCGACCTTGGCAAGGTCGCACTC
>CAYOVS010000158.1:3225-4599 GCA_964407445.1 uncultured Peptococcaceae bacterium | reverse complement strand
CAACCAAGCCTTGATAATTGAGCAAAAAACCCATGGCATAGCCCAGTGTAAATCCTTTATAAAGCAAAATTGCCGCAATACCGCCTGTGCCCAACAAATGCATTCCAAACAAAAATATCAATCCCACCAACGCTTCGTTAAACCCAAAAGCCCGCCACAACTCCCCACTTTTATCCAAAGTAGCCTGAGGCAAGGTTTGCAGATAGTCGCCGATATAGGCTTTTACCTGCGCCGCAGATGCTTCATCCATGGTCACAGGGGCGGCCAGCCCAAACAGTAAGCCGCAAAACAGCAAAGCGCCAATGGCCACATACATAATGCTGTTTTGCCGAATATGATTTTTTACAGCGCTGTTCCAATGTGTTTTCATGCTCACCATCCTCTAAATATCCTATGCTACACTCAAAAAAATATGAAGATCATGAGCAAATGTTATGCTATACTTATCATAGCAATATTTTGTCGATCCATCACTTCGCCTGTTTCGCAACGGACGATACCATTGCCAAAATACCCAACGATTGAGAGAATACCTATGACAGCCCAAAAACCCAAAAACCTGCCTCTTTGTAAGCTTCTTGTGCTATGTCTCGCCCTTGCCCTGATTTTGCTCGGTTCCTATTTCATTTTATGCAACCGGGAGCAAGCTAATACCATTTTGGCGGAAGCCAAAACCCCTGCTGCCCCATCCGTTTATGACCAAACAGAATCTGCAGCGCAGGAAGGGGCTGCTTTTACCGGGCCTTTCTTAACGGACACAATTCCCCTGCCGGACTCGCTCTATACGCCCCCGGAGATCCACCTGAGGGATGACGATTTATCCTGTGCCAACGCCATTTTGATCGAAAAAGACCTGGGGGTAGTTCTCTATGGGAAAAAGGCGGAAGAAAAAGCCTTCCCCGCCTCGGTAACCAAGATATTGACCGCAATCATCACGCTGGAAAACATAGACGATCTTGACCA
This sequence comes from uncultured Peptococcaceae bacterium, assembly GCA_964407445.1. Lineage (GTDB taxonomy): Bacteria > Bacillota > Dehalobacteriia > UBA4068 > UBA4068 > JAILCQ01. The sequence continues at coordinate 3,636 of CAYOVS010000158.1, read as the reverse complement.
AACGATCACCATAACCGCAAAGGATTTCGACACGCTTTATCAGGCGCACGCTTCATTATCCGGCTTTGCGGTTGGCGAAACCGTTACTTATCGGGATCTGCTCTATTCGCTGCTGCTGGTATCCGGCTGCGATAGCGCACAAGCGCTTGCCGCCAATGTCAGCAGCAATACCAAGGATTTTTGCCAATTGATGAACGCAAAAGCAGCCGCGTTGGGTGCGCATAACAGCAATTTTCTCAATGCCAGCGGCTTGCATCACCCGGCGCATTATACCACCGCCGCAGATATGGCAAGCATCTTTGCCGATGCTCTGGAGCATGACCAATTTCGGCAAATCTTGGCAGCCCGCACCTATCAAAGTGAAGCAACCCTCCTTCACCCCCAAGGGCTGCTTTGGGAAAGCTATTTTTT
>CAYOVS010000158.1:0-3215 GCA_964407445.1 uncultured Peptococcaceae bacterium | reverse complement strand
TCTGGCGGCTGGAGCATGATTTTTACGGCGTGACCTTAAAAAACGGCTTTACCATCTTAGGCGGCAAAACCGGCTATACCGATACGGCAGGCTTATGTCTGGCCGCCTACGGCGAAAAAGAGGGACACTGCTATATTGCCGTGGTCTTTGGCGGCCCGGGCAACAGCAGAACGGAACAGTTTAATTTCCAAGATGTGATCACCCTGTTTGAACAACTCTAAATAAAGCTAAAGCAAGAATAAAAAAACAACAAAAAGAACTGGTAAATTGCCAGTTCTTTTTGTTGTTTTTTCATAAGTGATAAATACCGCCCCCGGCAAAACCTAAAAATGCTAATACCGCCTTTGCTCAGGAAAATCGCTCCCACAGGATTCTTTTGGCGATCGCTACTGCTTCCGGGTTGCGTTTGGCGATCCTGGCAGAAGAAACTACTTTTTGCAGCGCTTCCCCACCCCGATGGTTTTCGATAATTCTTCGCAAAGCGGATATTCTGGCATTGGTACCGGTACGCTTTTCATCTGTGCTTTGGGCAAAAATGATCTCCACCAGATCACTGTTTTCCCCCTGCCAATCGGCAACCAATTCATAATAGGTTGCCACAAACCAACCTTCGGCAGTGGTAAAAGCATCTTCAAACTGTTTATCGCTTAGCATCGTCCATCTCCCTCTATATGAAAATCTTGATCATAAGCCCGATTACAAATTCATCGCTGCGATTTTATCAGTGATCTTTTGCAGCAAAGCTGCTTGCTCCCCAGTAAAGGTGCTCTGTTGCACCGCCGCCAGCTGATCGGGGAAATAAGACAGGCCATAAGCGGTATGATCAACCACCCTGCCCTGGGTGTAGCTGTCCAGCGGCAAGGTCAGATTGAGAAAGCGGGACGGATTGGCCAAAAATTGTTCCGCCAAAATAGCCCCGTAGCTTTCACTGGCCGCACCGTCCAGATTGGTTGCCGCGGCTTGCAGGATGGCGGTGAGCTCACTATCGCTATAGTCCTTGGTGGTATACAGCCAATCTACGATTTCCATGGCGGGGCTTTGCGCATCTGCACCCAACGCCCACAGCGCCGCCCAATCCGCCTGGGGCAGCTTGTTGAAAAAGGCTTGGCGGATATCCCCAGGGGCAGTCGCCGGATCGGCATAAGCCGCCAGCGCGGTAAAGGCAGCGTACAGCGCCGGCGCGTCAGCATCGGCTGTGCGCAAACCGGCATAGCCCTTATCCCGCAGACGGTTTTCTAAATCACTGGTAAACAATTCGTCTCCGGGTGCACAATCGTTTTCCATCATCGCAAACAGATAAACCGGCTCCGGTGTTCCTGTCTCAGTATAGCGCAAAGAGAAGAACAGATAGGTACTATGGGGGTAGGTGGGCAGCAGCCAGCCTTCCTTATCCAGCTCCATGCCTCCGGCCAGAACCACCTGATCCGGGGTAGTAGTATGAATCCGGTAATCCAGCCGGTATACATCCAAAGCATAGCCAGCCACATCCGTATATTGATAAACCTGCTCCATGCCTTCTATACGCCAATTATCATAGGTGGCCGGTTCACCGATCATTTCATCCTCAGTGGCATAGACGCCGCTTGAACCGCACCAATAGGCGTAATCCTGCTGCACATAGTCCTCGGCGGCAGTCACCACTGCTTCCGGCAATGCAACCGCAACTGTCCAAAAGCCCTCTGGATTTTCCACCGAGCCAGAAGCATTTTCCGCCATCTGATTGGCGACAAACTGATAGTTCTCCCCATTTTGCCGCAGCGTCAGCACTTTATTGCCATCAGCAAAAAAAGTATCCTCATAATTTGGTATCGCCGTGGTAAAAATAATAGGCGTCGTACTGCTCCAAATACGTAAAATCAGCCAGACCAACGCCCTTGGTTTCCGTCAGCGTCAGGCCCAGATATTCTGTGAGCACCCCATCCATCTCTGCACGGCTGATCTTTTGGCAAGGACAATCCGGATCACTTGTCATCTGCGCCGCCGCTTGCACCGCCAATTCTTCCTCGTCAGTGACTGGTTCCTCCTGACCGCTGCCGCAATAGAAAAGCTGAAACAAGTCGATATCCGCCGGTTCGTCATAGAGCGAACTCAAAAACTGGTTGCGGATGTTCATATACTCGCCGTTGAAAAATTGATCGCCGTTAAAATAAGCCAATTCTTCCCCAGTAAGCGGCGTGCCCTCGTCAACAGCAGGCGTTTTGCCACCACCAAAAGCACAGGCGGCAGCCAAAGCCAGCAACACCAGCAGTACGAGCAGCATATACCATTTGGTGCGTGTTTTTTTCGTTAGCATCCAAATTCGCTCCTTCATCGTTTTCTGATCGCCTCGCATCGTGGTGGCGGTACATAGCGCTTCCTCTTTGCTTTGCTTGCCGCTTGCAATCAACGCCAGCAGCGTTTGACCATAGGGAAGTCTTTGCGCCTCGCCCAGCAGCTTGATCGCAGCTTCGTCGCAAGCCAACTCCCCATCGCGGCGGGAAAGCATGGCCGCCCACCACACCAAGGGGTTAAACCAATGCAGCGAAAGGCAAACCGCCCGCACCAGCGCCCACAGGTGATCGCCGTGGCGGTAGTGGCATAGCTCATGGGTGAGGATATGCTGCAAGCGCTCCCCTTCCACCGGAGCATTGAGATAGATACGCGGGCGGAATACGCCAAATAGGCAGGGAGAAGTGAGGAACCCGGCGCGATAGACGGGAAGGCGGCAATCTATATCGCTGCAACGGATTGCCTGCCGCCGCAAGCGCCGCGCAAAGCGCAGGTTGACAAAGATTTGCCACGATGCCAGCAAAATCACCCCAGCCAGCCAGATGCCCTGGAGCAGCGCCAGCGGAGAAATTCTGGCAAGCGAACGGGTGACCGTTCCGGCCGCATCCTCGCCCACCAGATAACCGGCAGATTGCGGATCCACAACAGCACCGCTCTCATCCACTATAGCACCCACAAGCGGGCTGCCGTCTAGCGAAGCAGTTTCAGCCGCCCCAAGGGACAAGGGCTGCTCCAACCGCTGCTCCAACCGGCTGGTATCCGCCAGACTGCTGATGGAAAAATTGACGCTGCCAATCTCCAGCGGCAGCAACAACCGCAGCGCCACCAGCAGCCACAGGGCGTATTGCAAACGCAAGCTGATTTTTGTCCGCAGCAACCGCCGCAGCAGGATGAGCAGCAAAATGAGGATAGATGCGGAAAGGATCATCGGCAAGCTAATATAGTTC
>CAYOVS010000157.1:0-4621 GCA_964407445.1 uncultured Peptococcaceae bacterium | reverse complement strand
CCTATATAATTGATACTATAGGTTCATGTTAAGAACAACATTTGCCAGGAGGATCGAATTATGGTAAAAAAGAATTTAAGCGGTAATGAGGCGGTGGCCCAGGCAGCAATAGCCTCCGGAGTCAAGCTGATCTCCGGCTATCCCGGCACACCCTCCTCGGAAGTCATCGGCAGCATCTGGAAGAAAGACATTCCCGGCGTCACCGTGGAATGGAGCACCAACGAAAAGGTTGCTTTTGAAGAAGCCGGCGCTTGTTCTTGGGCTGGTCAGCGCGCCTTGGTCACCATGAAAATGTCCGGTCTGAACGTGGTCTACGATGCCATGATCAGCATGGTCTATTCCGGTGGTAACGGCGGCTTTGTTATCTATGTCTGCGACGACCCCGGCGTAGCAGCCGGTATGCCCGAGCAGGATGTTCGTGGTTTCGCTACCATGAGCGACATCCCCGTGCTGGAACCCTCCAGCGTTGCGGAAAGCTACGCCATGACCGCGTATGCCTTCGAGCTTTCGGAAGCCATCGGCGGCCCGGTAATGATGCGCTCGGTAACCAATGTTGCCCAAAGCCATGCCATTATCGATATCCCCGAACTGCCCGCTTTCACCCCCAGAGAACCCAAGCTGATCAAAGACGTTCTCAAATACACCAAAGCCGGCGCCAAGATCTGTATGGATCAGCACAGAGATCTGATTGCTCGTTTGGATGCCGCAGAAGCCAAAATGCATGCTGACGGTAAGCATACCCTGAAACTTGGCGAAGCCAACAAGCTTGGTATCATCACCGTTGGTGTCACCACCTCCTTCATCGACGAAGCTCTTGCTTTGGTCAACGAAGCCGGTATCTGCACCAAAGGCGTTTCCACCCTCAACCTGATCTGCTCCCATCCCGCAGCACATGCCGAATTCCAACAAATGTTGGATCATTGCTGCTGCTTCGTAGTGCTGGAAGAAAACGAAGCCTATGTGGAAAAGGCCCTCTATCTGGAAGCCTACAAACAAAACAAACATCCCCATATCTATGGTAAAGAAGACGGCACCTTAAGCCGCATCGGTAGCTTCAATGCAATGACCTGCGCCGCTGCTATCGCCAAAGCGCTGGGCGGCGAAATCAAACCCGATCTCACCGCTGTTGCCGAAGCCGAAGCCCTTTGCGCTGCTCGTCCCATCGGCGTTTGCGCCGGTTGCCCTCACCGCGGCGTATATATGGCTTTGAACGCTGCTGTCAAAAAGATGGGCTACAAGAAAGACGAAGTCATGATTACCGGTGACATCGGCTGCACCATCTTGGGCATGAGCCCCCCCTTCCATACCCTGTGGACCGAAGTGGCCATGGGCGCCAGCGTTGCTATGGCTCAAGGCTTTGTCCATGCCGGCGTAAAAACCCCTGTGTTCTCCACCATGGGCGATTCCACCTTCATGCATGCTGGCATGCCGCCTCTGCTCAACGCGATTCAGCAGAACACCCCCATCACCGCGATCATCATGGATAACGGCTGGACCGCCATGACCGGTATGCAGGTCAATGCCAATACCGCTCTGGAATTCCAACAAAATGATAAAAAGACCAGAGTCGATGTGGTCGATATCGTCAAAGGTTTAGGCGTCAAACAACTGTTCATCGCCGATCCCTATGATCTGGACGCCCTCACCAACACCTTGGTCGAAGCTGCGAAGCTCCCCGGCGTCAAAGTGGTTGTTACTCGCCGCGAATGCGCCATCCAGGCCGGTCGCCGCAAAATCAAATATGGCAATACCAATGTTGACCAAGACAAATGCGTCAACTGCAAGATCTGCATCAATACCACCGGTTGCCCCGCTCTGGTATATGACGGCGACAAGGTATTCGTAGACCATGCACAGTGCAACGGCTGCGGTATCTGCACTTTCGTTTGCCCCAAAAAAGCGATCATTAAGGAGGAGTGCTAATATGGCTAAGAATTTTGACATCTATATGGTCGGCGTAGGCGGCCAGGGTATCCTGACCATCGCCGATATGATTATGCGCGCCTCCGAAGCTTTGGACGTCCCTTGCAACTACTTCCCCACCAAAGGTATGGCTCAGCGCGGCGGCTTTGTTAAAGCCCAGCTCAAGCTTGGCGAATACACCGTTGGCCCCGACATCCGTCCCTTCGGTGCCGATCTGGTTATCGCTATGGAACTGTGCGAATCCCTGAAGGCGCTCCGCTTCCTCAAAGAAGGCGGCAAATTCATCGTTTTCGGTCACAAATGGATGCCTACCGACGTGATGCTGGGCAAAGCTGCTTATCCCACCGTGGATGAAGTCAAAGCTGCCGCTGCTAAAGCTGGCGTAGATATGGTCTACATCGATCCCGAAACCCTGCCGGAAGGCGCTGCCGACAATATCTATTTGCTGGCCGCTACCCTCAAAAATAGCAGCTTGGGCAATATCGTTTCCGCCGACGCCATCAAAGAAGCCATCGTCACCCGTTGGCCCAAAGGCGCCGAGAGAAATATCATGTCCTTCGAAGCGGGCCTCAAAGCCTAACTCTTGGGCATAATCCTACAAAGAAAACCCAAAACGATCATTAAGCAATGATGTTGGGTGACATGACGCCCGTCATGTCACCCTTCTTCATATCGACACAGTCTGAAAGGAGATTGTTCATGAACCTTGATGCATTATTTACTCCCCGCGGCGTAGCCGTTTACGGTTCCGTAACCCCCGGCAAAATGGGCGCGATCCTCATCGACCGTCTGGTAGAAGGGGGCTTTTCTCCAGTCTATGCCGTAAACCCCAAAGCAAAAAGCTATCGTGACGCCAAAGGCTATGCCAGCATCCTGGAAATCGAAGATACCGTTGACTGCGTAATCATCGCCTGCCCCGCCTCCACCGTAGCGGCAGTGATGGAAGAAGCCGGTCAAAAAGGCGTCAAAGGCGCCGTTATCATCACCTCTGGTTTCTCCGAAGCCGGCCATCATGAGCTGGAAGACGAAATGGACGCCATCGCCCAAAAATATGGCATCCGCTACATCGGCCCCAACTGCGCCGGTATGGTCAACACCAATTTCCACTTCATGCCCACTCTGGAATCTACCCCCAACCCTGGCAAATTAGCCGTCATCTCCCAAAGCGGCGCAGTGGGCGGCCTGATCATGGGCATGTCCAAAGAAGCCAACGTGGGCGTCAGCAAATTTGTCAGCTTCGGTAATGGCCGCGATCTTAACGCTGCCAAGCTGCTCCGCTATTTCAAGGATGACCCGGAAACCGCCGTCATCTCTCTCTACGCGGAAAATATCGCCGAAGGCCGCGAATTTATGCAATTGTTGGCCGAAACTACCAAATTTAAACCTGTAGTTATCATCAAGAGTGGCCGCACCGCCAGCGGGCAGCGGGCCGCCTTGTCCCATACCGGTTCTCTGGCCGGCGCCGACACCGTTTACGATGCCGCCTTTGCCGCCTGCGGCGCCATTCGCGCCGACAGCATTGAAGATATGCTGGACATCAGCAAAGCCTTCTGCCAATTGCCGGAAGCCAAAGGCAACCGCATGGCCATCGTCACCAATAGCGGCGGCCCCGGCGTCATGTCTGCCGACGCCTCCGAGCATACCGTACTCACCCTGCCCGAACCCTCCGCCGAGCTCAAAGCCCGGTTGCGTGAGTTCCTGCCCGCCTTTGCCGGTTTGGCCAACCCCATCGACCTCACCGTAGAAGGCACCCCCGAGCAGTACGGTCTGGCCGTAGAAACTGCCCTCAAGGACGAGTATGACGTTGCCGTAGTCATCGACATCGGCACCCCCTATCTGGAAGCCTCTCCCATCGCCAAGGAAGTCATCCGTGGCGCCAAAGCCTCCGGCAAACCGGTGGTATGCAACTTCAAGGTAGGTAACGATATCAACGAAGCCGTCCAGCTGCTGGATACCAACGGCGCGCCTTGCTTCGCCTCTGCGGAAAGAGCCGTTCGCGCTTTGTCCAAAGTGGTAGAATATAGCGCAATGAAGGCCAAGGTGGTGGATATGTCCCGCACCTTTGCCACCAAGCATATCGAAACCAGCCTGCCTTCCTTGCTGGAATACGAAGCCATGCACCTCTGCGCCGATCACGGCGTCAGCGTCAATACCTGCAAATTCATCACCGATAAGAGCCAGGTTGCCGCAGCCTGCGCCGAACTGGATTTCCCCATCGTCATGAAAATCGTCTCCCCGCAGATCCTCCACAAATCCGATTGCGGCGGCGTCAAAGTCAATATCAAATCCGTGGAAGAAGCCGAAACCTATTTCGATAAGATGAAAAAAATCGGCGAAGGCAAAGACTTCCGCGGTGTCGTGATGTACCATATGCTGGACCAAAGCGTGGAAATGATCGTAGGCTTCTCTACCGATAAGCAATTCGGGCCGGTCATCGTCTGCGGCATGGGCGGCATCTATACCGAAATCCTCCGGGACGTCAGCCTGCGTATCGCTCCCGTCAATGCCGAACAGGCAATGGAGATGCTCACCGAGCTGAAAACCTGGCCGCTGCTGAACGGCGCCCGGGGCGGCAAACACTATGATGTCAAAGCCCTGGCCGCACTGATTGCCAAGTTCTCCGAGCTGCCCTTCATTTATCCCCAGCTCAAAGAAGGCGAGTTCAACCCTGTTTTCATCTACGAAGAAGGGGCAAAAG
>CAYOVS010000156.1:0-4729 GCA_964407445.1 uncultured Peptococcaceae bacterium | reverse complement strand
TACTGGCAACACGCATTTTCTTTTATTTTTCCAGCTTCCGCAAAATAAATTCTTTAGCATCCTCCGACGCCGCAAAAGCAACCTTTTCACCTGTTAAATACGCAGCCAGGCCGTTCCACTGCTTCAAAGGATACGCCGTAACCTCCAGAGCTGCCACCGCCTGCAATACAGCGCTTCGCCACGGTGCGCTATGCAGATCGGATAAATAAGTACAGGATAGATCCTGCCCCAGTTTTTCCAGTAAATCCTCATGATTATCATTCATGGCGCATTTCCTCGCAACACTTGGTGATAATCAAAAAGCAGACTTTTTGGTTATCGTGTTGTATAATACTTTATAACTTCTTTGAAAGAAAAATCACCTGCATATGGTCTTATTTAAAGAAAACAATATGCTATTGACACGATAACCAAAAAGTCTACCTTTTTATAATAATATCATTAATAATCACTCGTCCCACGACAAAATACGCCGCCTACGTTTCCTCAAAAACAAGGCAGATACGCACCCCCCTGCAAGAGATATAAGTTACACTGGCCGCCGCAATCTTGTATAGCCTCCTGCAAAGCAGCCCTGTCCACACCGCAGATTTTCAACGCAAACCCGCAGCCGCTGGCAATTTGCCGGGGCGTCGGCATCAATACCGGCGCAAACTGCTGCTGCAATTGTTTTTCCATCGCAATCGCCTGGTGCGTGGAGGCAAAGGTCAGCACAAAACAATCGCCTGCCATGCCATCCTCCTATAATTGAATACAATTGGCCGCATTGTTCATTTTTTCCACAAACTGATACATATTGCCTACTTTGCCCACCGCCAAACGCTCCGTCATCCCATAAAAATTCAAACACGCGCCGCAGGAAAAGATTTCCACCCCCTGGGTTTTCAAAAGCTGCAAAGAATCCAGCACCGGGCTTTCCTCGCAAGCCAAAAAAATGCCGGCATTGATAAAAATCAGGGTTTGCGGCTTGGGGTTCACCTCGGTCAACGCGTAAATATAGCTTTTCATCAAATTAGCGGCCAGCTCTTCGCTGCCTTTGCCAAACCGATCTCCGGTAACCACAATCACCGGGCGCAGGCTATTTTCCGCCGCCAATGCCGCCGCTTCTTTGCGCAAACGGATCACAAACCGCTTTTCTTCTTCCTCATAAGCAAATCCGAAGCCCTTTTCCTTGGCAAACGCCTGCAAATTATGAAGCGCCAGCGGATTATCCACCAGCACCGTCACCTGCCCCGTCTCCATACCGTCCAGCAGCTTTTTGGCTTCAATAATCGGTTTGGGACATTCCCAGCCCAAAGCGTTCAATTCCCGTTCTTCCATGATAATCCCCTCACATAAATCGTTTTCCTTTTATTATACTCATCTGTAGATATAATAGCAATCCTACCCGCGAGAATATAATCGCTGCCCCCGGCAAGAGGTCAGCTGATAAGCGCAAAAAGGGATCAGTCGCCGCCCGGTTGCAGCCACATACACCCGGCAGCGGCGCAACCGCGCCAGATCCAGGCTCAGCCCATCCTGAAACGCCATGGCGGAAACAGAAAAGCCCTGCACCCCCGGTGCCCCCAGCCAAGCTGGCGCTCCACCGCCGCCCCAGTTGCCCGCCAGCTTACGCCGGGAGCGGTCAATCTCCCCCACGCCGCAGCAGGAGCCGCCGCCGCCCACAGAAATCACCTGCTGCCCGTCATAGAGAAAATTCCCCTGAAAGGAACAAAGCGGGTGCCCGGTAGCCAGAGGAGCAAAATCTTCCCGCCGCAGCAAGCCGCCGCTGCCATCCACCAGCGCGGTCAAGGTCTCCTGCAAGGTGGGTCCCTCCGCCAAACCGGGGTGCCGCCCGGTGTAGCAAACAGGCTGCAAATGCAACCCCCGCAGATAAGGCAAATTGGCCAAAAGCAGCCGCAAACAAGAGCCAATTTGCGCCATATTCATTTCTTTTACTAGCGTCATCACTAGAATCACCGGCAAACCTGCCTCTCGGCAGCGTTCTATCGCCAGCAGCTTCTGTTCCAGCAACGCTTCTCCCCGCAAGCTGCGATAGATCCGGTCGTCCATAGCGTCAAACTGCAAAAATACCGCCGAAAGCCCCGCCTCTGCCAGTTGCGCGGCATAGCCAGGCTGCAAAGCCAACCTGCGGCCGTTGGTATTGAGCTGCACATAGACAAAGCCCTGCGCCCTTCCGCAGGCGATGATCTGGGGCAAATCCTGCCGCAGGGTGGGTTCCCCGCCGGAAAGCTGAATATTATAGGGCTGTCCCGAGCTGCGCTGCCGCAAATAGGCCAGCGTTTCCGTTACTTGTGCTAGGGTAGGTTCCCCACCGCACGCCCCTCCCTCCCCCGCCGCCGCGTAACAGTAGGGGCAATGCTGGTCGCAGCGCTGGGTCAGCTCCAGCAGCACGCAGCAAGCATCCTGGGCATGATCGCTGCAAATTCCGCAATCATAAGGGCAGCCCGCCAAAACCGGCTGCTCCCAAGGGCAAGCGCCGCTTTGCCCGCCTTTGTCTAGCCAAGCCAGATAGTCCGCCTCACCCTGCCATAGCAAACGGCAAAACGCGCCGTGCTCCGGGCAGATTTTTTCCAAATATACCCGGTCATCCCGGCAAACTACCGCCGCTTCCAGCTTGCGCAAACATACCGGGCACAGGCTTTCCGTCCGGGTCAATTCTCTCTGCGCCGTCACCGCTACTTTTCCTCCAATGCCATTTCCACCTCCACCGCCTTATGCAAAGCCGTAGCCTCGTCCAGATACGGCTGGCCGCAGCAGGGGCAACGCAGCAGCACCGTGGAAAAGGTGCTGTCCATATAGCGGATATGCGCCTTGGCCGCCACCAACGGTTGCTGACACAAACAGCAAACAAGCCCCTCCTTGTTTTCCACCAATTGTGCTTCCCCGGCAAGCGTCATATCACAGCTCTCCCTTCTTTTCCCCGTCCAGCTCATCCAAAATTTCCAGCCGGTGACTGTAGGCGCTGTGGATCAAATACCCCGGCGCCAGCAGGCTGTACTCCACCCAATAGGTGACAATTCCCCGGCGCAGATGGGCGAAATAATGACCGTCGCTTCTCCGCCGCAGTTTGCGACCGCTTTGCTCCGCTTGGCCAATCACCGCCGCCACATCTTCCAGCAGGATTAGCCGGTCATCCAGCAAGGCTGCTACCCCGGAAGCCAACTGATATTGGCCAAAGTCCACCACCGGCGCCGCCGCTTCCCCCCAAAAACAGGCCAGCAGCTCCTGCTTCAGCCGCCGCCGGGAGGCTCGCTTTTGCGAAAGATCCAGCCGTGACCCGGGCAAGCCGCCGCCCAGCAGCAAATCCAAAATATGATAGACCTGCTGGCCGCTGCCAGCCTTTTCCGCCGCCTGCGCCAGATAATCCCGGCACACCCAGCAATAGGTCAGCACATCCCCTTCCGCTTCCGCCAGGCGCCGCTCCTGTAGCTCTCCCGCCAAATCTGGGTTGCCAAACACCGCCAGCCCGCCATAGCCGCAGCAGCGAGTTTGCGCCCCGCTATGGGTCATCGCCTGTTCCTGATAGCCCAAATCCGCCACGATCTGCCGCAGGCATTGCCGGGTTTCCGGCAGATCCCGGGCGGAGCAGGGATCATGGATCGCCAACGCCTTCCCTTCCAAAACCGCCCCCTGCTCCGGCAGGCCGTAATGAGCCAAAACCTGCCACAGGGTCAGCAGCTTTTCCGGGGGCAATTCCGGCTTCAGCTCCTGATAACAGGTGGTGCAGCCGGTCACCACCACCGACTCCCCCAGATTGCGCCATTTTTCCAGCAGTTCCCGGCGCAATTGCTGCTGCAACTCCTGCCGCCCCGCCCAGTGGGCGGGCGCGCCGCAGCAGCTTAAAGCCAACCCCACCGACCCGGGCAGTACCGCCCGCAAATGCTGATACAGCGGCGCCATATATTGGGGCGCGCCTGCCGCCAGCTGACAGCCGGGAAAGAACAAATACGCCGCGCCGCCTGCCGGATCTTCCCGCCACAAATCGAATTCGCCGCTGACAGAAAATAGCATGTCTCGCAGGGGATATTCATGCAAACGTGGCGGCATGATCCCCTTTTGCACCATGTTTTGCCGCGCCGCCAAACAAATTTCTCCCATATCCAGCCCATTGGGGCAGGTTTGGCCGCATAAACCGCATAAGCAGCAGGAATTGATCATCGTGTTGGCCTTACGGGTACCCATGGTGATGATCAAATTGTTGGCGATCTCCCGCACATATTGCCGAGGCGTCTTGCCAAATTTTTGCAACATCCGGCAGCTTTCCACACATTCCCGGCAATGGCAATCCAGGCAGCGCGCCGCCTCCCGGTACGCCTCCTCGTCGGTATACTCCGCAGCGCTGGCCGCCACTGCCCGGCTCTCCGCCCCATCCTCGGGCAAGCGCGCGGGCAAATCGCTTGCATAGCTGCCCGCCCGCCAACGGGAGGCGGTCAGCGACACCTGCTTCACACCCCGATCTGCGGAAACTGCACCCTGCTTGCCCCGAGCCATCCGCCCAGCCAGACTTTGCGCCCAATCCGGTTCCGTCCGGCTCCGCCCCACCCAAAAGCAATGGGGCCAAGCTTGCAATTGCAGGGTTTCCGGGTCATAGGCTAGCATCCCGCCGCAAACCACCGCCGCCGCATCCTCCGGCAGATCCACAATCACCGCCGGGTATTCCGCCGCAAGCGCCGCCAGAGATATCGCTGTTCCCACCCGGGTATTGGTCTTAACCAGACAATTTTGC
>CAYOVS010000155.1:0-4737 GCA_964407445.1 uncultured Peptococcaceae bacterium | reverse complement strand
TTCACCGCTACCGGCAAGACTGTGGCGGAGATCAACAAAGCGTTGTTGGAGAAAGGAATTATCGGCGGTAAGGATTTGAGCCAAGAGTTCCCCCAATATGGACAATCCGCTTTATACTGTGTTACCGAGATTCATACCAAAGAGATGATCGACGCTTTGATTGCTGCTTTAGAGGAGGTGCTGGCATGAGCTACGATAAAAAATATGAGCAAATAGAAACCGGCTATCAAGCAGTACGCTGGCATGAACCGGTTGTATATAATTTGGGCCGTAAAGGGATTATCAATGAGATTACCCCTCCTGCGGAGGAGGCCATCAAGGAAGCCGTCGGTGATCCTCTGGCGACGATTCCCGCTAAAATGCGCCGCAAGGAACGCCCCTATCTGCCGGAGCTGGCGGAGCCTGAGGTGGTGCGGCATTATGTGCGGCTTTCCCAAAACAATTTCAGCTATGATTCTGGCAATACGATCGGTTTGGGCACCTGTACCATGAAATACAGCCCTAAAATCAATGACAAGATGGCCAATTTACCCGCCGTATTAGAGCTGCATCCGCTGCAAAGTGACGATTGCATTCAGGGTATTTTGCAGATTATGTACGAGCTGCGCAATTGGCTGAATGAAATCGCCGGAATGGAAGAATTTACCTTCCAGCCTCGGGGCGGCGCCCACGGTATTTTTACCAATGCGGCAATGATGAAAGCATACCATCATAGCCGAGGCGAGGATTTTCGCAATGAGCTCATCACCTCCGCCGTTTCCCATCCGGCCAATGCAGGTTGCCCCGCCGCTCTGGGCTATAAGGTGATTACCCTGTATCCCGATCCGGTCACCGGCGAAATCGGTGTGGAACAAATGAAAGCGGCAATCTCCCCCCGCACAGCAGGGATGATGATGACCGCCCCCTATGATACCGGCGTTTTTGACAGCCACCTTACCGATTATATTGATATGGTACATGCCGTAGGCGGTTTGGTTTCTTTGGATCAGGCCAATTTCAATGGGGTGATCGGTCATCTGCGCGCCGGTGATCTGGGTGCGGATATGATGCATTTCAATTTGCATAAGACGTTTTCTACGCCCCATGGGTCTGTTGGCCCCGGCACCGGGGCAGTGGGCGTGAAGAAAAAATTAATCCCCTTCCTGCCCAAGCCGGTAGTTTGCTTTGACGGCCAAAAGTACTATACCGATTATGACCGTCCCCAAAGCATTGGCAAGGTTGGTTCTTTCTTGGGCAACGTAGGTTCGGTGATTCGCACCTATGCCTGGATAAAAGCTTTGGGCGCCAAGGGCATTACCGAAGCCGCGGCCATGGCGGTGATGAACAATAATTATCTGATTAAAAAGATGCTCGAGGTAAAAGGGATGGGGATCGCTTGGCCCAATCGTGCCAAGCTGCAAGAAGCCCGGTTTACTGTGGAAGAATTGTTCCAGGATACCGGCGTGACCACCTTTGATATTAACCGTCGGGTTGTGGATTATGGCGTAATCAGCTATTTTGAAAGCCATGAACCGATGATCGTTCCCAATCCGATTACGCCCGAGGCCAGTGATAGTGTGACCATAGACGATTTGGAGCGGTTCGCCCAGATTTTTGATTCGATTTCCAAGGAAGCTTATTCGGACCCCGATATTGTCAAAACGGCGCCTCATCGCTGCGCCCTGCATCAGGTAGAGGAAGGCCCGTTGCATAATCCGGCGGAGCTGGCCACCACTTGGCGCGCGTTCCTCAAGCGGAATCCTGATTTTCAGCAGAGCAAAGGAATTTAGCAAGCTGCTCTTTGCTTCTGTAAAGAAGCGTTCCATAAGTTTTGTCTGGATGTCAGTATCAATACGCCGGCAGGAGAAGCCGCAGTAAAGCCACGCTGCTTCTCCTGCTGCTATAATGGAGTCTGTGATGAAAAAAGTTGGTTTTATTGTCAACCCGGTGGCGGGTTTGGGCGGCAGTGTTGGTTTAAAAGGCTCTGACGGCGCAGATGTGGTACGCAAGGCCTTAGGGCTGGGCGCAAAACCCCATTCGGGAGATCGGGGCTTGACTGCGATCAAGGCGCTGCTTCCCTTGGCGGAGCAACTGGTTCTCTATACCTGTCCCGGAAAAATGGGCGAGGATATCGCCAGAGAAGCAGGATTTTTGCCCCAGGTTATGGCAGGCTTTGAGAAGCATGGTACGGATTTATTATCCACTACCGCAGAAGATACCATTGCCGCTGCCAAATGGATGGCAGAGCAGCAAGTGGATTTGCTGATTTTTGCCGGT
The DNA here is from genome assembly GCA_964407445.1 of uncultured Peptococcaceae bacterium. Classification (GTDB taxonomy): domain Bacteria; phylum Bacillota; class Dehalobacteriia; order UBA4068; family UBA4068; genus JAILCQ01. The sequence continues at coordinate 2,481 of CAYOVS010000155.1, read as the reverse complement.
GGCGACGGAACCGCCCGCAATATTTATACCGCAATAGGAGATCAATTGGTGGTGCTTGGCATTCCAGCCGGGGTGAAAATCCATTCGGCGGTTTATGCCACAGACCCTCGTAATGCTGGTTTATTGGCCTTGGAGTATTTGAAGGGGCAAATTAACCAGGTGATCGAAGGCGAAGTGATGGATATTGACGAAGAAGCGTTTCGCAGGGGACAGGTTTCCGCTGCGTTGTATGGGTATATGCGGATTCCTTTGAGTCAAACGCGGCTGCAAGGGGGAAAAGTGTCCAACGTGGCCGGAGATCAGCAATCCTTAGAAGGCATCGGCGCTTATGTGGCTGAGGAGATGCTTGCGGATACCCTGTATCTTATCGGCCCCGGCAGTACCACCGGAGCGATCATGAAAGAGTTGCAGCTTCCCAATACGCTGCTAGGTGTGGATTTGGTCAAAAACCATCATCTGGTTGCATCCGATGTAGGCGAGCGAGAAATTATGCAGCATTTGGAGCAAGAAACTGCCGCAAAAATTATTGTGACGCCCATCGGTGGACAGGCTTGCTTGTTTGGCAGAGGCAATCAGCAGCTCAGTCCTTCGGTGCTTCGCCGGGTGGGGAAGCAAAATATCATGATCGTGGCGACGAAAGCCAAGCTACAATCCTTTTACGGAGACCATTTGCTGGTGGATACCGGCGACGAGGAGTTGAATAGCCAGCTTTGCGGCTATAGCCGGGTGATTGTAGCCTATAAGCAGGAAACGGTATTTCGTATTGGTTGTTAAAATACAAAGGGCTTGAATGAGGTGCAGCGTGGAAAAAAAAGAAATGTTTGCCCCAGTGGACGCTTGGCTTGAAAAGCAATACCCGGAAATGGAGCGGCAATTGCTGCAATTACTGTCCATCCCCTCTGTACAGGCAAAAGCAGAGCCGGGTGCGCCTTTTGGTGCGGAAGTGGCTCGGGCTTATCGGTTTGTATTGGATTTATCCGCACAGCTTGGCTACACGGTAACGGATGTGGACGGCTATATCGGCTTTGCGGATTTTCCCGGGCAGACGCTGAACGCGGCCGGCGAAGAGGTTGCCGCGATTACCCATGTAGATGTGGTAGCCGCAAAGGAAGAGGATTGGCAGCAGCATCCCTTTCAGCCGGAAATTGTGGATGGCAAAATTTATGGCCGGGGCGCGATAGATGACAAAGGGCCTTTGATCGCTTCCATGTACGCCCTGGCGGCGATCGACCAATGTGATTTGCCCTGCCGCCGTCGACTGCGTCATTTGTTTGGCAATAATGAAGAGAGCGGCTTTGCCTGCCTGGAGCATTATCTGCAAAAATATCCCCAGCCTTGGGCCGGCATTGTGCCGGACGCGCGTTTTCCCGCCGTTATCGGCGAAAAAGGCCTGATGCGCTGGTCTTTTGCGCAGCAATGGCTGGATGATTCCGCAAACGCCAATATTATTCTCAAAGAAATTAATGGCGGCAGCATGATCAATATTGTCCCTGCCAAAGCTGATGCCTTGTTTGAAGTCAACGAGGTAGGCTATGCTTTGTTTCAGCAGGCTTTTTCGGTGCTATCTTTGGCTGAGCAGCAAAAAATTTCTTTGGATATGGAGAACGGAGCGTTGTTGCGGGTTACGGCTTATGGGCAAGCCTGCCATGCTTCTTTGCCGGAGCTGGGTGAAAATGCTAATGTGCTGCTGTTGCGGTATTTAAGCTTTTTGGCAGGAGAGGTGAAGCCTACCGGCGCGGGAAGATTTTTAGCCGACGCCATTGCCTTGTATGACGATGAGCAGCTTGGTTCCGGCTTGGGGATTGCCGGCGCCGATGAATTAAGCTGGTTGACCAACGTCCCCGCTTTGCTGCGAGTAACCGCAAAAGGAGGCCGCATCGATTGTGATACCCGGTATCCTGTTTCGATGCAGCAAGAGTATTATGTTCGCCATTTAAGCGAGCTTGCCGAATCCTTGGGCTGGCAGTTTGATCCTTGGTATTGTTGTCCTGTTTTGCATATGGACGCAAGCTCCCCGGTAGTCAGCACCGTGTTGCAGATATATCATGAATACATGCAGGATTCTGCTGCGGAAAACAGACCTTTGGTGGTAGGGAGCGGTACCTATGGCCGGATGCTCCAGAATTGCCTGCCCTTTGGACCAATTTTTCCGGGACAGGAAAATCTTTGCCATCAGGCGGATGAATATATCAGCCAGAAGGATTTGCTGCATCTGGCCAAAATATATGCCAGGGCCATGTATGCATTGGCAAATTTGTAGCATCAAGAACGCAGAGAGTATAATTTACAAAAACGATACGCCTTCCGGCGTATTTTTTTTGTTTTTCCGGCAAAGCTAAGGATTACTAAAAATATCCAATTAGGATGCAAGATGGCGAGGGGCAACAAATGCCGGTGTATTTTAAAAAAAAGCCACAGGAACAGCAGGAAGATCGTATTTTTGCTGATCCTGCAAAAAATATTCAAATTCTACAATCCTAT
>CAYOVS010000154.1:0-4754 GCA_964407445.1 uncultured Peptococcaceae bacterium | reverse complement strand
GTTCATGGCTTCTCCTTAATAAACACGGCCGTCCATACCATCATTTACCATAATGACGGTAATTACGCCGTTTTTGATCCAAAAGACAATGGAACAGGTCTGCTTGCTCCCATCCACCGGAGCGTAAACATAGCCGTAATCCGGGCTTTGCGTCAAAGCCGCCCCAAGGGTAACGGCGGTTGGCGTCTGACCAACTTCCGATAACAGCTCCGTTTGGTCGTAGCTGCTGCCATCCAGATAGGTCAGTTGCGGATAGGTGGCCAGCAGCTCCGCCTCTCCCATGCCGCAGCCGATATGGCGATAGGTTTGTTGGGTTGGGTTGACAGTGATCATTTCCAGCAGGCTGCAATTCGTCAGATCCGCGGCACCGTCTAAACGCAGGCCGGAAAGGATCAGGTTTTCCTCGCAGACCACCCGGAAACAGGAAAAACCATCGCCCTGCCACAGCGTCCGGTCAATTTCATTCAGAGCATACCCCCAGGGGAAGACGGCGCTTTGCCTGCCTAGCATCAATGGCTGACCGTCCACAAAAAGACTGTATTCCGCCTGTTCCAGCAACAAATCCAAAGGCAGCGAAAACCAATCGAAGCGCCATGCGCCAGCCTCATCCCGGGATAAATTATAGCGGGCGTCGATCCGATAGCTACCGTCTCCCCAAGGATCGGCAGTATACGTCAGCTCCAGAGCCGCATGATCCGCATCATCCAGGGTAAAGACAAAGTCCCGCTGGCCAATTTCATAACCAAGCTGCGCCGCATAGCCGCCAAACAGATACAGGCGGCCATCGCTTTCCGCAAACACCGGGGCTTCACTCGACGCTTTTCGAGCCAGCAAGCCTTCCGTCAAATCGGCTGTAAACAACGTGTCAAGGTACTGCCGCAGCTCTGCCAAGGTAGAAAACCGTTCGTCCGTTACCGGATAATACGCGTTGCCGTACAGCTCTTTGCGCCCCTCAGCCAATGACACACCGTTGCGCCCATAAAACCAGGCGCAGGCTGCCTCTGCCTGATGAAATAATCCAATCGCTTTTGCTTCCGTCATGGTTGCGGCGTTTGTCTGCTCTGCCAGCCAAGCCGCAGCCTGCGCTTGACAATCCGCCTGCCGTTGTGCTGCGCCGTTCAGCCCAATGGCACGCCCAGTGAACAGTAGCGGAAATTTCTCCCGGATGGAAGTGGCATACCTGTCCCCATCCCCAGGCACCCAATATTCCAGCAAACCATAGCTGCCGTCGGCGCTATGGCGAAAGCTGACCGCAATAGGCATACTGCTGCCCTCTACATGCCGCAGGCCACCTGCATCGTCATAGGCATACCCCTGATAAAAGCTCAACGCATAGACCGTAACTTGATCTCCCTGCCGCGCAACCTGCAAAATTTCATGGGCTTCTGCTTGAAAAACGATCTCCTTCCTACCGCTGGTATTGGCGTCCAACACCGCCTGGGAAAAAGCGGCCGCTAAGCCCGCATCCATCCGGTTACTTTTGCCGCCGAAAACGCAGATGCCTGCAACTGCCAACACCAACAGCAGCACCGCCAGAATATACCATTTTGTCCGGGGACGCTTTGTCAAAAAGCGAAAACGCTCCCGCATTGTTTTTTGATCTCCCCGCATCGTAGTGGCCAGCAGAAAAAAATCCTCACAACGGTTCATAGCCCGGCTCCCTTCATTTCAGCTGCGCCAGAATGCGTTCCATTTCCGCGATATCCTCCGGCGTGAAGGCATCCGCTTGCGCCATGGCATTGACCATCAATCCAAAACGCCCTTGATAGACCTTGGAAAGAAAATCCTCTGTTTCCTGCGCCGCAACCTCTGCTTCCTGCACCGCCGGAAAATAACAGCGGGCCCGCTGGCCTTGCTCTTGTTCGTAATAAACCGCGCCCCGTTCTTCCAGCCGATTTAGGGTGGAAATCACCGTGGCTTTGCTCCAGCCGGTCTCCTCTTTCAGCGCCGCCACCAGCTGCATGATGGTGAGGGGCGCAGCATCCCACAAATGACGCATGATTTTCCAGCCCCCGGCACTGATGGTTATCTTTTTAGACATGCTTTTCCTCCGCTTTTTGGTTGTCTTTAGCTTACCGCAAGCATAGCATATTGGTAGACATATGTCAACCGTTTCTTTGGCAGTATGAAGAAACTGCACTGTTCAAACTACTGCCAAAGGTGGCAATACCGCAGCAGGAACCCATGCCCGTTCTTCAACCATGCTGCTACACATATTAATCCGAATCATTACCGTTTTTTGCAAGTAAAGCCAGCTTTTCTGCTCTGGTCAAGCGTTTGATTGCGGCCTCCCGGCGCAAAGCAGTGGAGCGATCAGCACATTCCTCCCGGTAAACCACCCTAACCGGCAAACGGCTGCGGGTATATTTTGCGCCCTTGCCTTCATTATGTACTGTTGCGCGCCGCTCCACATTATCGGTGGAACCGGTGTACAGCGTGCCATCGCCGCAAAGAAGAATATAAACAAACCAACCCATTCGTTCTCCTTGTCGCAATTGTTGTAACAGCGTCTTTTTTGCACTTTCGCCAAAGCTGTCATTGCGTATCCTGCTCAAGTATACCATAGGATGCTCCCCAAGAGAAACCCTTTCCCCCGCGCTTGCACCACTATTGTAAACCAATTATATTTTTTATGTTGACAATACAAAAAACATCGGCTATAGTATTAAACGACAACAAAAACAGGAGACGACCATGCCCAAACAAAAACTATTCACCACCCACAATATGATTCTTTGCGCACTCTTTATGGCACTGACCGCCGCTGGCGCTTTCATTCGGATTCCCATCCCGGTAATCCCCTTTACCCTGCAATTTTTCTTCACCAATCTGGCAGGATTGCTGCTGGGTAGACGGCTTGGCTTTGCTTCCGTTGGCAGCTATGTGCTTTTAGGCTTGGCTGGGCTGCCCATCTTTACCGCTGGCGGCGGCCTTGGCTATATCTTTCAACCCACCTTTGGTTACCTGCTTGGCTTTCCTCTGGGCGCCTGGTTGGCCGGATATATCGCGGAGAAAGCCGACGCCCCCAGCCGCAAACGCCTGCTGGCCGCCAGCTTTGCCAATCTGGCAATCGTTTATGGGCTGGGGATGCTGTATTATTATTGGATCGCCAAATATTATCTGGGCACCCCTGTGGGCGCAAAAGTGCTGCTGATCAGCTGCTGTGCAATGACGATCCCCGGTGATATTTTGCTGATTCTGCTCAGCATCACACTGACCAAACGTTTGCGGCCATTGGTTCTGCAAAAGGGGGCCTATTAAATGGTACAAACATTCTTGGACAAGGTGCTTTCCGGGCAGCTTCTTGGCAAAGAAGAGGCGCTGTGCTTAATGGATTGCGACTTGGCAGCGCTTTGTGGTGCAGCAGATCAAATCAGACGTCATTTCTGCGGCAATCATTTTGATATCTGCACCATCATCAACGGAAAAAGTGGCCGATGCTCAGAAAACTGCAAATACTGTGCACAGTCCATCCACTACCCCTGTCATATTGAAGAATATCCTCTGCTGGATAGAGAAAGAATACTCACAGAAGCAGTATATCATGGGGATAAAGGAATTTTGCGCTATAGCGTAGTTACCTCCGGTGTGCGATTAAGCGATGCCGAAGTAGATACAATGTGCGGCAACTATCGCGCCATCGGCAAAAGCTGCGACATCTCCCTTTGCGCATCCCATGGGCTGCTTAACGAGCAGCAATTGCGCAAGCTAAAACAGGCCGGGGTTACCAGATACCATAACAATCTGGAAACCTCCCGCCGCTTTTTTCCCCATGTTTGCACCACCCACACCTATGACGACAAGCGCAACACCCTGCTTGCCGCCAAAAAAACAGGGCTCTCTATTTGCAGCGGCGGCATTATGGGACTTGGCGAAACCATGGAAGACCGCATAGATATGGCGCTGGACCTACGGACGCTGGAAGTTAAATCGGTGCCGATCAATATTTTAAATCCCATCCCCGGCACCCCCTTTGCCAAGAATACGCCGTTGAAGGAAGACGAAATTTGCCGCATTGTCGCGATCTATCGCTTTCTGCTGCCGGATGCGGCTTTGCGTTTGGCGGGTGGCCGGGGCTTACTGCCGGATAAAGGACGGCGTATTTTCCGTTCCGGGGCAAATGCAGCAATTTCCGGCGATATGCTGACCACATCAGGCATTTCCATTCAAGAAGATTATCAACTGCTTGCAGAATTGGCAATGGAGGTCTGCGCCTTATGACAAAATGTTTGTTTATCACCGGCACCGGAACGGATGTGGGCAAAACCTATGTTACCGCCCTGCTGGTAAAAAAATTACGGCAGGCCGGGCTGCGAGCCGGTTATTATAAAGCGGCATTAAGCGGCGCTGACAGCATCGCCGAAAGCGACGCCGGCTATGTAAACCAAATCGCCGCCATCAACCAACCCCAATCTACCTTGCTATCCTACTTATATAAAAATGCGGTCTCGCCCCATCTGGCCGCAAAAATAGAAGGCAACCCAGTGGAGCTGGCAAAAGTGAAAGCGGATTTTGCCGCAACGGCCGCAGCCTATGAGTATCTGACCATGGAGGGCAGCGGCGGCATCGTCTGCCCCATTCGCCATGATGAAACCAGCCACCTGCTACTGGAAGACTTGATCAAGGCGCTGCATCTGCAAACGCTGCTGATTGCCAACGCCGGGCTGGGCGCCATCAACCAGGTGGTGCTTACCGTAGAATATCTACGCAATCACCAAATCGGCGTCAAGGGCGTGATTCTCAATCACTATACC
>CAYOVS010000153.1:4549-4760 GCA_964407445.1 uncultured Peptococcaceae bacterium | reverse complement strand
GCTGCGGTCTGTGAAGAACCGGTATGCGGATACGGCCACGCTGGGCAGGTACCGTTCGCGAAAGGATGGAAACGGCCCGGATACAGACTCTTATAATGTGCGGGCGGGGAACACCTGCTATTTTGACATTGGGGCGCAGTGGAATGTGTTGCTTGATCGGTATCAGCTAGAAGGCGAAGATATTTTTGAGCTTTTCAACGTGCCTTTTTTG
>CAYOVS010000153.1:1408-4539 GCA_964407445.1 uncultured Peptococcaceae bacterium | reverse complement strand
AATGCATAATTATTGTCATATGAAATATGATCAAGGAGGTGTGATGTATGCAACAAAATAGTGTTGATGATATTATCCGCTATATGGAGCAAAAAATGAATAATTACTTTGGTAATCGGATTGAGGGTTATTCTATTTACAATTTTGATGACAGTCCATATGCAAGAACATTTAATATGATTTTTAGTTTGTACAATTATTTTACAGTGGGGTTAAATTATGATCGTGGAAAATTTGGTTGTCACATTGTTAATGGCAAATGGGGTGTGGCACTCAATAACAGCCAAGAAAGAAGAGATCTGGAACGGGCTGATATAGATTTGTTTATCCGGGAAATAGACGAGCAGGTGCGTTTACGGATTCCAGATAAATATCTGGAATATTATGGCTGGAAGTAGGTAGACAAAAAAAGCGGACGCAGAGTAAAGGGGCGGGCTTTGCCGGGGAAACCGGCAAGGCGCGCTCTTTGCGTAGGCGGCTGCTTTGGGTATGGGGCAGTGCGGGTTTGCTGGACGGAAAAGCTGCTGGGAGGGTATCATTTCGAGAATTATTGCAGGAAAAATGGTTTGTTTTGGTAGGGAAATACTTTTATACTGTGCATTCACCGCCTTTTGGCGGTTTTTTTATGCAAAAAAATTGAAGGAGGTTTCTATTATGGGGTTTTTTAGTGGAAAGAAGGAGCAGTTTGATTTTTCGGACGAGGCTTTGCTGGCTGCGGCGGAGGCTACCATGGCTGCGGAGCAGGGACAGGGATCCTTACCCGAGGGGGAGGTGGTTGGTAAGGCGCAGGAAGCGCAAGGGCAGAGTGGTTTGCCGGGAAACTATCAGCAGGTGCAGGAGATGCTGAACCGTGCCTACCGTGATTTGGCCAGAGAACAGCAAAGCAGAGCGGAGCTGGAGCAGATGGTTCGGCAATTGCAGTCGGAACGCAAAGGGGCAGTTTGCGGCAATAGCCAGGAGGATACGCGGCGGCTGCTCTCTGATCCGCTTTCCTTTTTGGAGCAGACCAGCGGCCAGATGGTGGAGCGGCGTTTGCAGGAATGTTTGAAGCCTTTACTTGAATCCATGCGGCAGGAGGAGGAGCGGCGACTTTTTGACCGGGCGATGCAAGCTACTTTGCGCTCTTTTCCCCAATTGGAAGATAGTGATGAGCAGAGCAAGCTGCTGCAAATGGTGATGGAACGCAGCCATAACTGGGGTAACGATTCGTTGTGGCGGAAGCATCCCGAGGATTTGATGCGGCTGGTGGCCTGGGAGCTGTACGGGATGAACGATGGAGCGGGGCAGGATGTGATCGACGCGGCTGCCAAGGCTAAGGAAAAGCAGGTAGTGGATGAGATCAATGCGCGTAACGCGGCCAAGGCGGGATTGGCGATTCATCAAAAGAACAATAAAAGCGCGCAGGGTGACATAAGTGAGGAAGAAAAGATTATTCAAGGTATTTTTGCTGCCGGAAAAAGCAGATTTTTTGATTAAAGCAAGGAGGTGATTGGCGAAGTAGGCTTTTTGGCAGTGATTGTATAGTAATAAAAAACAAATTTGAGAGGATGATTATTTATGACCAATATTATTGGTGTTCGTACTACTGCTAACATTAACCCCAGCAAGCTTGTTGTGGATATGGCGAGTAAGATCGCGCTTTTGGAGCCGGATAAAGCGCCTTTTTTGACTTGCTTGAAGGCGATTCGCGGTGATAGACGGGTGGTGTATAATCCTAAATTTGAATGGTTGGAGGATCAACTGCTGGGGATTCGTACCCAAATTAATGGGGCGATTGCCAATGGCACCGCTACCACCGTGGTGGTAGATGACGGCGGTATTTTTCGCCCGTATGATGTGGTGAAGATTCCTTCTACCGGAGAATGTATGCTGGTGACGGCAATTTCCACCAATTCCTTGACCGTGGTGCGCGGGTATGGCTCTACTGCCGGGGCGGCGATTGCCGATGATGCAGAAATTCTGGTAGTGGGCAATGCACAGGCGGAAAATGCCACTGCGCGGCAGGTGGTATCCACCCAAGAAACTACCTGCTACAACTATACCCAGATTTTTCGCACGCCGATTGCGATTTCCAACACCGAAAAGGCCTCTAAGATGTATGGCGGCAAGGATTTGAACTATCAGCGGAAAAAGGCCGGTATTGAGCATATTCGCGATATTGCCAACGCGTTATATTTTGGACAGCGTAAGCAAGATACCAGCGGTACCACGCCCCGGCGCACCATGGGCGGAATTTTGGAATTTTTGTCTGGCGCATCCCGCTCAGTGGCGTTTAACTCCAGCAGCAACAAGTTGACCTTCCGTAATTTTGACGCCAAGGTGGCCAGAGAGGCGTTTAGCTATGGCGGCGATGAAAAGCTGCTGGTGGCCGGACCCTATTTGGCTTCCGCTATCAATGATTGGGCGGCGCAAAAGCTGGTGACCGAGGTGGGCGAGGACAAAACGCTGGGTATGACTGTGAAGAATCTGATTACCAGCTATGGTAACATGAAGGTGGTCTATGATCCGCTACTGATGGAAAGCTCTGTTTATGCCGGGTATGGTTTTGTTTTGGATTTGCAGTATATCCGCTATGTCTATCTGGATGGCCGCGACACCAAGCTGAACACCGGGATTCAGGCCAGAGATGTGGATGGCGTGGTAGACGAGTATATTACCGAATGCTCTCTGGAATTTAAACAGCCTAAGACCCATATGCTGATTACCGGCTGTTACGAGGTGCTGGACGCATAAAAAGAGCGATGATTCTTTGATTGAAGCAAGCGACTGGAGCCGCCGGAGATTTGTCTCCGGCGGCTCGGCCGTACTGATTGGCGGTAGTAGAAAGGGAAAGTGCAAAGAGGGAAAGAGCAAAGAGGGAAAGAGGGGGCGGGTATCTAATAGGGTAAAGTGTGATCAGGGCATTGGGAATTGGCAAAGACGGCAGATGGTATTGTCGAAAATAGCAGCAGTTCGGTTCGGGGTAGATCGGTGCTGCTATAGGTGGGCTTGTAGGAGAAATACTAGGCGGTGTTGGCGGTTCTATTGGTGGAAGACATGTTGGAGCGGTGTTAGGCGATTATGAATTTGATGGAAAGAGGGGCTCAGGTTTGAAATTGGTAGTGAAAAAATCTGACGAAAATATTCAAGGG
>CAYOVS010000153.1:0-1398 GCA_964407445.1 uncultured Peptococcaceae bacterium | reverse complement strand
ATACATCTATCCGTAGATCAACAAAAATTATTGGTCTGTGCGGAACCGGAAGCGTGCTATTCCTTTGCAAATAGCGAAATATTAAATGTTATTCTTATTGATATTATCTATTTTTTGTTATTAGACTTTTGTGTTGTGGTAACCAGTACGAGTGACGATGTGTCTTATGGGGATTTTGAATGGATGCTGGATGCGGTAAGAAGCAATGATCTGCAAGAAATGGAGATTATTACCCTGACCAAAAAGCATCCGGTTATTTTGACCAGGTTTTTGAACAAAACGGCAATTGCTTCGTTGATGATGAGCACCTCTGTTTTTGATTATGCGGATTCGTGCCGTTTCTATGCGATTTGCGACAGAGATTATGAAAAAATGAAAAGCGGAGATTTGGTGCTGCCGGATGACATCGAACAATGGTCGTACCAATTTTATATTTCGCCCTCTGGAGATACGGATGGGTTGGTGATTGTTTGCGCTACGGGCGGATATGAAACGATTATTGAGAAGATAAAGACGGCGCTTTTGCCCTATGCTTTGCCTGTTATTATGAGGGAATAGTATGCGCATAGCGCTGGGGTTATTATATCTAGGCTATTCTGCGGAAAGGGCGGCGGCACAATAGGGGCTGCCGGCGGCCGGGCATTGGGAGAAGCGCTTGTGGATGAGAAATATACGGGAGGTAGTCAATAAATGTGGAAAAAAAAGAAAACGGAATGGGAGCCTTATGATGAGGATCCGCGCAGGTTGTGTTTGTATAAAGAGAAGGAGCTGGGAAAACTTCACTGTTATTGCTTGATGCCGGATCATATGGATGATTTGACAGATTATCAGAGAGTTTTGCAGATTGCTTTTGAGGTGATGCAAGAGGTTTTTGAGGGAATGACGGTATTTGCGGAACGCTTGTTTATTTCTCTGGCGGAAACAAAGTATCAGGGAATCTTTAAACGAGAGCCTCGTGTCATAGATCCCTGGGGTCCGGCGGATGAGGTGCTGAAGAAGCTGGCGGAGCAGAGCCTCGGATATGCGTATTGTGTCAAAGAAAGCTATTGGGAGGACGGGCCTTTTAAATATAAACGTGAAATGCTTTACGGAATGAGCCAACAGTACAGTCTGGATTTTTTGGATACCTTTACTTCTAAAATTGATTGCGGCATAGAGATCCCAAACTGGGATTATTATATCTGCGGCTATCCTGCGGAAAGGGCGGTGGAGCTGGCCACCATCGACGATTATATCAACGATCAGCGAGGAATGCTCAGTGAAGCGGTTTGTTTTCAAGGAGATACATTTCATACGGTGATTTATATTTGGTTGAATCCGCAATTATATTCACTGGAGAAGTTGATTGTGATCTTGGAAAGAGTGATAACAAAATACGATAAATTTCTGGAGGTGGTG